>DASVIK010000188.1:0-6554 GCA_036382135.1 Candidatus Limnocylindrales bacterium
GACATACCATCAACCAGGCCGGATCGCGGCCGACCGAACTTCAAGACCGGTGGCGTCGCGCTCGACGCGGCGCAGTTGGTTCGACTCCCATGCGCTCCCGCCATGCCCAGCCCGGAGGACCGATGGCCAGTCCCGTCAACGCCCTCCGCCCGCCAAGCGTCGAGCGCCTGCTGGCGATCGTCCGGCCGCGCCTCACCGCGCAGGCCCAGGCGAGCAAGGGCCCGGCCCATCGCTCGAATGTGGCGGCCGCGCGTGAGATCCTCGCCGACGAGCGTGCCCGCATCGCGCGCGGGCAACCGGCCCGGGACCTGGAAGCCCTCGCGATCGAGCTGACCGGCCGGCTGCAGGCCGCCCACGAACCGGCGCTGGGCGGGGTCATCAACGCGACGGGAGTCATCGTCCACACGAATCTCGGTCGTGCCCCGTGGCCGGCGGCGGCGATCGCCGCAGCCGCCGCTGCCGCCGGTGGGTACCTCTTCCTCGAGCTCGACCATGCGACCGGACGTCGCGGCGCCCGGTTCCGCGAGTCGGAGCGCCACCTCATCGCGCTCACCGGCGCCGACGACGCCCTCGTCGTCAACAACAACGCGGCGGCAGTCGCGCTCGCGGTCGGCCTGGCTGGACGCGGTCGCGGCGTGGCCGTCTCGCGGGGAGAGCTCGTCGAGATCGGCGGCGGCGTGCGCATCCCCGAGATCGTGCGGCGGGCCGGCGCGCACCTGGTCGAGGTGGGCACCACGAACCGGACCCGCGTCGCGGACTTCGAGGCTCCCCTCGCCGACGGCCGAACGCGGGTCGTCCTGCGCGTCCACCCGTCCAATTTCCGCCAGAGCGGCTTCACCCAGCGACCGGACGCGCGCGAGCTCGCCGACCTGGCGCACGAACACGGGGCGATCGTGATCGACGACCTCGGCTCCGGCGCCCTCCTCGACACGAAGCCCTACGGCCTGCCCCACGAGCGGATGCCCGCCGAGGCCCTCGCCGACGGTGCCGACCTCGTCACGTTCAGCGGTGACAAGCTGCTCGGGGGACCGCAGGCCGGCTGCATCGTCGGCCGGGCGGATCTCATCGCCCGCCTCCGGCGCGACCCGCTCACCCGGGCGATGCGTCCCGACAAGGTGACCCTGGCCGGGCTGGCCGCGACGCTGGGGATCTACCGGGCGGGGCGGGCGGTCGAGGAGATCCCGGTCTGGCGGATGATCGCCGAGTCCGTCGATTCGCTGCGCGCCAGCGCGGAGGCCGTGCGCGACGAGCTCGAGGACGTCAACGTCCCGATCCGGATCGTCGAGAGCGAGGCGACCGTGGGTGGCGGATCGCTGCCCGACGAGGTCCTGCCGTCGATCGCGATCGCGGTGGGCGGGCCGGACGCCGCGCCGGATCTCTCGCCGGACCGGCTCGTGGCGGCGCTGCGGACCGGCGAACCCGCGGTCATCGGGCGGATCGCCGGCGACGTGGTCCTGCTCGACCTGCGCACGGTCGATCCGGAGCACCGCCCGGCCCTCGCCGGGGCGCTCCGCGCGGCCGTCGATGTGGCCAGGCGCGGGGCCGGGGCCCGGGACGAGGCGCGTGGCTCGGCGGTCGGCGGGGTCCGGCGGCCTTGACGGTCGTCATCGGGACGGCCGGCCATATCGATCACGGCAAGACGTCCCTCCTCCGGGCCCTGACCGGCATCGATGCCGACCGCCTGCCCGAGGAGCGCCGGCGGGGCATGACGATCGACGTCGGGTACGCCCACCTGCGGCTGGCCGACGGCGACGAGCTCGACTTCGTCGACGTCCCCGGCCACGACCGGCTCGTCGGGAACATGCTCGTCGGAGCCGGCGAGATCGACGCCGCCCTCCTCGTCGTCGCGGCGGATGACGGGCCACGGGCCCAGACGATCGAGCACCTCGAGCTCCTCGATGGGCTCGGGATCGACGTCGGCCTGGCCGCGGTGACGAAGATCGACACGGTCGAGGCCGCGCGTGTCGCCGAGGTCGTCGAGCGGGTGGCGGAGCTGCTCGGACGGACGACGCTGGCCGGTTCACCGGTCGTGCCCGTCTCGTCGACCCGGGGCGACGGGATCGCCGAGTCACTCGCGGCGCTCGCGGCCGTGCGGGATCGCGTGATCGCCCGGCGCGCGGAGGCACCCACCCCAGTGCCGCCCCGGCTGGCCATCGATCGGGTCTTCACGGTCCGCGGCCGTGGCCTGGTCGTCACCGGGACGCTCCGTGGCGGGCCCTTGTCCCGGGGCGCCGGGCTCCGACTCGAACCGGGCGGGCCGATCGTCCGGGTCCGCGAGGTGCAGGTCCACGGCGAGGCGGTCGAGATCCTCGACGGTGGTGGGCGCGCCGCGGTGAACCTGGCCGGCACCGACGAGCGGGCCCCTCGACGCGGCGACGTCCTCACGACCGACCCCGACGTCCGCGCGACGAGCGACCTGCTCGCCGTCTTACGGCGCCCGGCGCGGCCCGACGATCGCGTGGAGCGGGACGCCTGGCCGCCGCCGCCCGGATCGCCGGGCCGCCTGCATATCGGGACGGCGCAGGTGGACGCGACGCTCGGCCGGGGACCACGCGCCGCGGCCGAGCTCCCGGACGGTCGCTGGGTCGTCCGGCTCCGGCTCCGCGAGGCGATCGCGGCTGCCGCCGGCGACCGCTTCGTGCTGCGCCGGCCGTCGCCCGGCGACACGCTTGCCGGTGGCGTCGTCCTCGACCCGGAACCGCCGGTCGGCCCGGCCCGCCGGAGGATCACGACGACGCTCCTTCGGGAGCTCGGCGAGCGGGGCGGACACGGTCCGTTGGGTGAGCGCGGCGCGCGCGGCGCGAACCTCGTCGCGCTCCACGGGGTCTATCCGGTCGGCCCGCGCGCGTCGGAGTCGGGCGCGGACGACTCGGGCGCGGACGAGTCGAGCGGCACGGACGAGTCGGGCGTCACGGACTACGGCGGCTGGGTCCTCGCGCAGGACGTCGAGACGGCGTTGAACGGCGCCGTCGCCGAGGCGGTCCATGCCGCCGGCTCGGCGGGCGTCCACCTCGCCGAGCTCCGTGCCGCGATCGCGCGCCGGCTGCGCCGCCTCGCGACCGTGACCCCGAAGGTTGCCGCCGCGGTCGCGGCGGCACTCGTCGATGATCTCGTCGACGTCGGGGCGGTGGTCCGCGACGGCGATCTCGTGCGCGCGCCGGACTCCGCCGCCACGGGCGGGCCGTCACCGGCCGTGCTCGCGGCAATGGACCGGCTCGAACGGGCGCTCGACGTCGTGGCGCCGCCACCGCTCGGGCAGGCGGCCCTGGCCGCCGACTGCCCACCGGACGGGATCCGGGCGCTCGAGGCGGCCGGCCGGATCGTTCGGCTCGAGGCTGACCTCGCCTATGCCGCGGCGGCGTTCGGGCGCATGGAGACGATCGCCCTCGGGCTCGCAGCCGCTCGGCCGCTGGTGCCAGCCGACCTCCGCGACGCCACCGGGACGAGCCGCAAGTACGTCATGGCCGTGATCGAGGAGCTCGACCGACGCGGCGTCCTGCGCCGCACGCCGGATGGCCACGTCGCCGGTCCGCGGGCGCCCCGATGACCGGCGCGATCGTCCTCGCCGGCGGTGGCTCCCGGCGGTTCGGCTCGGACAAGCTCGCCGTGCCCCTGGCCGACGGGCGGTCGGTCCTGGCCCATGCCGTGGCGGCGGCCGGGATGGTCGCCGGGGAGCTCCTGGTCGTTGTCGCCCCGAGCGGGAGCCGTCCCGACGACCTGCCCGATCGGGCAGTGATCGTCCACGACCCGGAACCCGACGGCGGGCCGCTCCTGGGGCTCGCGGCGGGTCTCGAGGCCGCCCGTGACGAGTCCATCCTCCTGGTCGGCGGGGACATGCCGGAACTCGATCCGGCGGTGCTGCGCCTGCTCGTCGCGGCCGTCCGCGACGACGCGGGCGTCGATGCAGCCCGCCTCGAAGTCGGGGAATCGGACGCCGGGACGACGGTCCGACGCGGGTCGCCGGTACCCGGATCGGTCGCGGTCCTGCCGTGCGTCCTGCGACGGGAGGCCGCTCTCGCCGCGTGCCGCGACTCCCTCGCGGCGGGTGACCGGCGGTTGCGCGGCTGCCTGGAGCGACTGGCGACCTCGGTCGTGCCGGGCGAGGCGTGGCGCGCCGCCGACCCGACGGGGCGGACCCTGCTCGATATCGACCGTCCGGACGACCTCGTGGGTCTCGAACGACTTCCCGAATCGGGATGAGCGAACGCGGGCGCCTGAGGCGCCCGCGCGATCAGCGGTAGACCGGGGGATAGGGGTACGCGCGGAGCTGCGGGACGAATTCGCTGAGCATGGAGTGGGTGGCCGCGAAGCCAGGCTCGCGCACGACGCGGCGTCGTCCGAAGTGCTTCCGGACCCGAGCGCCCAGGCCCGGTCGCGGTTCGCGGCTGTCGTCCAGGGGGTCGTTGGCCGGGTAGGACGGTTCCTGCCGGCGATGAGCTTCCTGGTTCTTGACGATGATGTAGGCACCGAGTGCGTTCATGACGTTTGAACCTCAGTCGTGACCGCACCGGGGACGGGCGGCGGGATGGTCGATCCGATGCCCGGATGGTGCCCGGCGCCGGGCGGGCGGCCCACCGACAAGGGTCCATGCCGGGACAGGACGAAGGTGCCCACGCCGACGTCGTCGTCCGGCCCGCGACTACACTCCGCCCATGACCACCGTGAACCTGCTCCATGCCGGATACGCCGGCGATCGCGTCGGCAGCAGCGTCGTGCTCGTCCGCGACGGTGACGCCCGGATCGTCGTCGATCCCGGGATGGTGGCCCGGCGCTCGCTCATCCTCGACCCGCTGGCGGCGCTCGACGTGCCAGCGGAGTCGGTGACCCACGTGTTCCTGTCCCATCACCACCCCGACCACACGATCAACGTCGCGCTCTTCCCGAACGCCGAGGTGGTCGACTTCTGGGCGCGCTACATCGCCGACGAATGGCTCGACCACGATGGCGACGGGTATCGCCTCTCGCCCCACGTGCAGCTCTGGCTGACGCCCGGACACACGGCCGAGGACGCGTCCCTCATCGTCGAGGCGGACGACGCCGTCTACGCCATGACACACCTCTGGTGGCGGGCCGACCGGTCCCCCGAGATCGACCCGCTGGCCGACGACCAGGCCGCGATCGAGGCCGGCCGCGCCCGGATCCTCGCCGCCGCCGACGTGGTCATCCCGGGCCATGGCGGCGCCTTCCGGGTCCGGGACTGACGATGGAACGCTTCGTCGACGTGCCGGGTGGCCGGCTGTTCTCGGTGGCCGACGGCGAGGGTCGGCCCGTCGTGCTCGTCCATGCGGGCATCGCCGACCATCGGGCGTGGGACCCGATGATCGCCGGCCTGGTGGCGGCGGGCTTTCGGGCTATCCGCTATGACATCCGGGCCTACGGGTCCTCGACGACCGAGGATGTCACGTTCAGCAACCGGGCCGATCTCATCGCGATCCTGGACGCCTGGGGCGTCGCCCGAGCGGCGCTCGTCGGGAACAGCCGGGGCGGTCAGATCGCGTTCGACACCGCGATCGAGTATCCCGACCGGGTCGTGGCGGTCGTGGGCGTCGCGGCCGGGCTCGGCGGCTTCGAGGGCGCGGTGACGCCCGAGGAGATGGCGCTGTTCGAGGAGGCCGACCGGCTCGAATCGGTCGATCCGCCCGACCCCGATGCGATCGCCGACATCGACGTCCGGATCTGGGTCGACGGACCCGGCCAGTCGCCCGACCGCGTGGCGCCCGCCATCCGCGAAGCGGTCCGGGCGATGGATCGGCCGCTGTACGTGCCCGGGCGTGTCGACGCCCAGCCGATCGTGCTCCAACCCACCGCCGCGGCGCGCCTGGCGGACCTCCGCTGCCCGGTCCTCGCCGTCGCCGGCGCGCTGGACGCCTCGGAGGTCGCGGAGACCGCCCGGCACCTGGCAGCCCACGCCCCGAACGCGCGGGCCGTCATCCTCCCCGACGTCGCCCACATGATCGGGTTGGAAGTCCCGGCGACCCTGAACACGCTCATCGAGGAGTTCCTGCGCCCGCTCGGCACCTGGTCGTAGGGGTAAGACTCCCGAGCGAAGCGCCCGGGGTGGACCCGGGCACCCAAGCCCGCCCGGCGGGCTTGGGTGCCGAACGAAGCGCCCGGGGTGACGCGGCGAACGGACCCAGGGTGCTCAGCGCGCGCGGCGGGCCGTGATGTTCAGACGGATGTAGTCGATCTCCGGCCGCGGCAGGCGCTCCGCGACCGCGTGCACGAAGGCGCGCCCCTCCGCCTCGGACAGGCCCGCGACGTGCTCACGCAGGACGATCGTGGCGAGGAAGGTCTCGAGCGGCTCGCCCGGTTCGAGTGGCGTCGGCTCCGGGTTGAGCCAGGTCTCGATCTCCGTGAAGCCGGCGTCGGCCAGGCGCTCGGCGGTCGCCTCGGGGGTCGCGAAGAGCCACGGCCCGTGCCAGGCCGGGTCGAGCCCGAAGTCGCTCGCGACCGCCGCGGCCGCCGCAAGCACGATCGCCACGTTGTCGCCGCCACCGCATTGGGCGACGAATCGACCGCCCGGCCGGAGCACCGCCGCCAGGTTTCGGAACAGG
>DASVIK010000189.1:0-12199 GCA_036382135.1 Candidatus Limnocylindrales bacterium
CGTCGTCCTGGCCGTCGCGTTCGTGACGATCCTCCTCGGGGCGGAGCTCTTCACCAACGGGATCGAGTGGTTCGGCGAGAAGCTCGGCATCGCCGAGGGCGCGGTGGGGTCCGTGCTCGCCGCCATCGGGACCGCCCTGCCCGAGACCACGATCCCACTCATCGCGATCCTGTTCACCGGCGGCGCGGCGTCGCACGAGGTCGGCATCGGGGCCATCCTGGGCGCCCCGTTCATGCTCGCCACCCTGGCGATGTTCGTGATGGGTGTCACCGTCCTGGCGATGGCCTCGCGCCGAACCAACGGCCGGCGGCTCGACGTGCAGCCGGCCCATGTGCTGCACGATGTCCGGACATTCCTGGTCGCATACGCGCTCGCGATCGCGGTGGCGTTCGTCCCCGCGGACCTGCTTTGGCCGCGCTACATCGTCGCGGTGGCGCTAGTCGGGATCTACGCCCGATACGTCCTTGGCCACCTGGCCGCGGAGCGGGAAGCAGAGCTGGCGGAGCTCGCACCCCTGCGGATGCGCAGGCTCGGGCCAGACGGGCATCCGCCGCTCTCGATCGTCGTGGTGCAGATCGTCGTGGCGATCGGCCTCATCATCCTCGGGGCGACCCTCTTCGTCGGCGCGATCGAGCGCCTCACGGCCAGCCTGGGCCTGGATGCGACGCTCCTCGCCCTCGTGGTGGCGCCCATCGCGACCGAATTGCCCGAGGCGGTCAACGGCGTCATCTGGTCTCGCCGCGGCAAGGACGGACTCGCACTGGGCAACATCACCGGCGCGATGGTCTTCCAGGCGACCGTACCGACCGTCATCGGACTGGTGTTCGCCGCACGCCATTGGGCGGTGACTGGGCCGTCCGCGATCGCCTTCGCGTCCGCGGCCATCGCGTTCGCCTCGCTCGTCGTCATCTGTGTTCCGCTGCTGCGGGGACGTGCGCTGTCGGGCACCCGGCTCCTCCTCGGCGGCGGCTTCTACGTCGCGTACATTGCGGTCGTCGGGCTCGACCTCGCGGGCCGCCTGACCTAGCCCGCCCGAAGCCCGCGCTATACTCGGGCGCAGGTCAGCCGGTCGGCTGACGCCCGTCGGAACGTCCGTCGGGCCTTCACCGAACTTCGCGTCCGCAGCACGGGAGTCGGCCTCCGATGCTCACCCACAAGTCCCCGCCGGCGGCCGCCGCGTCGAGCGGCCCGGTCGGCTCCGAGGCCCCGGCGACGGCGCCCCGGAACCTGGACGACCTCATCTGCTACTTCGAGGGCGCCTACGTCCCGATGCGCGACGCGACGGTCAGCATCATGACCCACGCGTTCATGTACGGCACCGCCACGTTCGAGGGGATCCGGGCGTACTGGGACGCGGACCAGGAGCAGCTCAATGGGCTGTTCGTCCGCGAGCACGTCGAGCGGATCCGCAAGTCGGCGCGGATCCTGCTCATGGACCCGGTCCCGTCGGTCGATGAGCTGTCGGCGATCGTGGTCGAGACGGTCCGGCGCAACCACTTCCGCGAGGACGCCTACATCCGCCCGTCGTTCTACAAGAGCACGCGCGCGATCGGGGTCCGGCTCCATCACCTCGAGCACCAGCTCGACGTCATCACGGTCCCGTTCGGCGACTACGTCGACACGACGCACGGCATCCGGATCATGACGTCGTCCTGGCGGCGGAACGCCGACGAGGCACTCCCCGCTCGCGGCAAGATCGTCGGCGGGTACGTGAACATGGCGTTCCAGAAGAGCGAGGCCGAGCTCAACGGCTTCGACGAGGCGCTCGTGCTCACGGCCGGCGGCCACGCCTCCGAGGCGTCGGCGGCGAACCTGTTCATGATCCGCGACGGCGTCGTCGTGACCCCTCCCGTGTACGACGACATCCTCGAGGGGATCACTCGCAAGGCGATGCTCCAGCTGGCCACCGACACCGGCCTCGAAACCGAGGTCCGCTCGATCGACCGATCCGAGCTGTACATCGCCGATGAGGTCTTCCTCTGCGGCACCGGCGTCCAGGTGAGCCCGGTCGTGGAGGTCGACCATCGCCCGATCGGAACGGGCGAAGTGGGACCGGTCGCGAGCGCCATCCGGACCCGCTACTTCGACGCGGCGCGGGGGCGCCTGCCCGAGTACCGCCACTGGCTGACGCCGATCGTCTAGATCGGGACCGCGGGTTTCGGCGGCGCGTTCGCGGCCCGGTTGCCGCGGTGCTTCCCGGGCAGAGTCCCGCCCGGACGTCGCTAGGGCGCCGGTGGTGGCGTCAGCGCAGGGGTCGAACTGCCGGTCGTGATGACGATGTCCACGCGGGCGGTCGGATCGGTCACGAACGTCGCCTTCACGCCTAACACCGACTGCAGGGATGCGATCGTGGCGGGCGCATCCGCCTGCGCCCCGTTGTACACGACGATCTTCGTCGCCGATGAGCTCTTGGGCGGCTTCTGGCTGGGCGCCGATGCGCTGATGCCCTGGTATTCGAGGAAGGCCGCGAGGTTCGTCGCCTGACCCGTCTGGCCGGAGCCGTTGAGGACCCACACGCTGGCGTTCTCGCCGGCGATCTTCTCCTTCGTGGCCTCGTCGCCCGAGTTGCCGCTCAGCGCGTTCTTGACGGCCTGCTTGATCTTGTTGACGTACGGGATGTTGCTGTCCCCGCACTTCGCGCTCTGGATCGGAGCCCCGTACAAGGGCGGCGAGAACACGTACGAGCGGATGTTCGACGTGTCGACGCCGGAGGCCAGCTGGAGCATCTGCGGCAGCTTGTCGACGGGGATATCCGTGTGGATGGTCGACTTGAACGCCGCGATGAGGTCGGGGAGTTTCGGGATCAGCGAGGCCACGTCGACCTGGTCCTTCAGCGAGAAGAGCACCCGCTGCTGGCGGGCGGCCCGGTCGTAGTCGCTCGACACGTGGCGGGATCGGGCGTACTCGAGGGCCTGGGCGCCGGTCATGTGCTGAAGCCCGGCGGGGATGTAGATGCGGTGGGTGCGTCCGTCGTCGCCCGGGTACTGGTCGTCGAGGACGGGGATCTGGACGTTGATCGTGACTCCACCGACCGCGTCCACGACTTTCCTGAACCCGTCGAAGTTGACCTCCGCGTAGTACGGGATGTCGAGGCCGTACAGGCTGCCCAGGGTGTCCTTGAGGGCCTGGTAGCCGCGCTGGGCGTTGTTGCCCGGAAAGATGTCCGGACGATGTTGCGCGGCTGACCAGAGAGCGTTGATCTTGCACGGGAAGACGGACCCGAAAAGCCCCTGGGCCGGCCCGGGCGGCAGGGGCACCTGGATCGTGTCGCGGGGCAGGCTGAACATCGCCACCTGGCTCGTCTTCGGGTCGATGCTCGCGACGATGAGGGTGTCCGTGTTGAAGGTCGACTGTTGCGGCCGCTGATCCGCTCCGATGAGCAGGATGTTGAGGCGACCGCCGGTCCACGGCTTGATGCTCTCCGGCGGGGCCGTCACGCCAGCGACCGGGGTGCCGACGTCAAGCGTCGGGCTCGGGCTGTCGCCGGGCGGAAGGCTGTCCGTATCGCTCGGGCTCGGTGAACCGCTCGCGGTGTCGTCGCACTGGGCCGTCCCGCTTGGATCGAAGACGCAGTTCACGAGGCTCTGGGCCTGCATGTCGTAGTAGGCGACCGCGACGTGGACGCCGGACATGACGAGGATGACCGCGGCCAGGCCGGCGATCGAGAGGGGGTCGATCGCGCCGCGCGGCCGACCGAGCCGTCCGCCGCCGCTCGTCTCGAGGCCGTTGAGGTAGCTGGCCACCCGGTAGGCGTCGATGGCCGCCGCGATCCGGTAGAGGAGGATCAGCACGTTGAGGACCTGGATCAGGTCGAGGAATTCGAGGGCGTAGCCGAAGAGCTGGCCCTGGGTGAGCCGGAGGCCGACGCCCGCCGAGAGGGCGAGGAACAGGATGGGCCCGGCCGCGAACCCGAGAGCGCGGGTGTAGGCGCCGGCGTAGGCGTGGCCGAGGCCCGGGAAGAGGAGTGACAGGAAGGCGGCCGCGAATGCCGAGCGGCGACGCGGGGGCGACTCCTGCGACTGCGACATCGTCGGGTAGGATAGCCGGAGTCCGCGCATCGAGCTGCGGGACCCCCATCGAGGCACCTTTGTTCGAACCGGTCAGCGCGCGGCCCGACCTCATCGCGCAGGAGCACGGGATCCTTGCCCGGTGGGCCGAACGTCGGACGTTCGCCCGGCTGCGCGATCAGAACCGGGACGGCCCGCACTGGAGCTTCATCGACGGGCCGATCACGGCGAACAACCCGATGGGCGTGCACCACGGCTGGGGCCGGACGTACAAGGACCTCTTTCAGCGCTATCACGCGATGCTCGGCGAGGACCAGCGCTGGCAGAACGGCTTCGACTGCCAGGGCCTGGGGGTCGAGGTCAACGTGGAGCGCGAGCTCGGCTTCACGAACAAGCGCGATATCGAGGCGCTCGGCATCGCCGAGTTCGTCTCGCTCTGCAAGCAGCGCGTGCTCACCTTCGCCGCCCGCCAGACGGAGCAGTCCATCCGGCTGGGCATGTGGATGGACTGGAACGACCCCGACGAGCTGCGCCGGCTGCGCGATCAGCTGGCCGCCGACCCGACCGCGTCGGCGACGATCCAGGGTCCCGACGGCCCGGTGACCGATTCGGTCGAGATGCTCGTCGGGCGGCTCGGGATGCCCGACACCGGCGGCAGCTACTTCACGTTCAGCAACGAGAACAACGACCTCATCTGGGGCTTCCTCGCCGAGTGCCACCGGCGCGGCTGGGTCTACAAGGGCCACGACTCGATGCCGTGGTGCGCCCGATGCGGGACCGGCATGAGCCAGATGGAGATGAACGAGGGCTACCAGGATCGCGAGGATCCCGGGCTCACCGTCCGCTTCCCCCTCGTCGATCACCCGGGCGAGGCGCTGCTGGTCTGGACCACGACGCCCTGGACGCTCACCTCGAACGTGGCCGCGGCCGTGGGGCCCGACCTGCGCTACGTCAAGGTCCGCCAGGGCGACGCGGTGTACTGGCTCGGTCGCGGCACGCTGAAGCACGCGCTCGACGGCCCGTTCGAAGTCCTCGAGGAGCGCCCCGGTTCGGAGCTCGTCGGCTGGCGCTACGACGGCCCCTTCGACGACCTGCCGGCGGTCCGGGACGCCTTCGCCAAGGGCACGCGCGACGCGCCGGACGTCCCGTACGAGCACCGGGTCATCGCCTGGACGGAGGTGGGCGAGGAGGAGGGGACGGGCATCGTCCACATCGCGCCCGGCTGCGGCGCGGAGGACTTCCAGCTCGGCCGGTCGCTCGGCCTGCCGGTCATCGCGCCGCTCGACGAGGGCGGCGTCGTCATCGAGGGGTTCGGATCCCTGACCGGCCGGGACGTCCGCGACGTCGCCGACCCGATCGTCGAGCACCTCAAGCACGAGGGCCGCTTCTACCGCCTCGAGACGATCGTCCACCGCTACCCGCACTGCTGGCGGTGCAACACGCCGCTCGTGTTCCGCCTGGTCGACGAGTGGTACATCAGCATGGGCCAGGTGTACGACCAGCCGCGCGAGACGCTCACGAAGGAGCAGGTGGACGCCAGCCTGCGCTACCAGATCATGGAGATCGTCGACCAGATCCGCTGGATCCCGGGCTTCGGCTATGAACGGGAGCTCGACTGGCTCCTCAACATGCACGACTGGATGATCAGCAAGAAGCGCTATTACGGCTTGGCGCTGCCGATCTACGACTGCACCGCGTGCGGGACCTTCGACGTGGTCGGCGGGCGCGCGGAGCTCAAGGAGCGCGCCGTCGCCGGCTGGGAGACATTCGAGGGGCACACGCCCCACCGGCCCTACGTCGACGCGGTCACGATCGCCTGTCGTGGCTGCGGCGCACCGGTCGAGCGGATCCGGGACGTCGGCAATCCATGGCTCGATGCTGGGATCGTGCCGTTCTCGACACTCCATTTCCGCGAGGACCCGGAGTACTGGTCGCGCTGGTTCCCGGCCGACTTCGTGAGCGAGAGCTTCCCCGGCCAGTTCCGCAACTGGTTCTACGCGATGCTGGCGATGAGCACGGTCCTGCGGCGCGAGCCGCCGTTCAAGACGATCTTCGGCTACGCGACGCTGTTCGGCGAGGACGGCCGGCCGATGCACAAGAGCTGGGGCAACGCGATCGAGTTCGACGAGGCCGCCGAGCGGATGGGCGTCGACGTGATGCGCTGGATGTACTGCGCCTCGCGGCCCGACGACAACATCCTCTTCGGCTGGCACGCGGCGGATGAGGCGCGCCGCGGCCTGCTCGTGATGTGGAACGTCTACGCGTTCTTCACGACGTACGTGCGCCTGGCCGGCTGGAGCCCCGCCCCGGGCGGCAAGGACGACGGCACCGCCGCGCCGCCGGTCGCCGAGCGGAGCGCCCTCGACCGCTGGATCCTCTCGCGGGCGGCCGGGACCGCCGAACGCGTCGGCGACCGGCTGGCCGACTACGACGCCCGCGAGGCGACGGTGGGCCTCGAGGCATTCATCGACGATCTCTCGACCTGGTACCTGCGCCGCTCGCGCCGGCGCTTCTCGCGTGCCGACGCCGGGCCCGACCGCGATGGCGCGTTCGCGACCCTCCACGCGGCCCTCGTGGCGTTGGCCCGGATGAGCGCCCCGATCCTGCCGTTCATCTCCGAGGCGATCTACGGCAACCTCGTGGCGGAGCGCGACCCAGACGCTCCGGACAGCGTCCACCTGACCCGCTGGCCGGCCGCCGAGCTGGCCGGGCTCCGGGACGAGCGCCTGGAGGGAGCGATGGCGACCGCGCGACGGGCCGTCGAGCTGGCCCGGACCCTGCGGGGCGGGGCGGGCATCCGGGTCCGGCAGCCGATCGCCCGACTCTGGCTCGCCCTGCCGGGCGGCGAGCTGGCGGAGCGCGAGGCCCTGCTTGCGCTCATCGCCGAGGAGGTGAATGTCAAGGAGATCGAGCTCATCGGCGATGAATCGGAGCTCGTGGACCGCCGGGTCAAGCCGCTCCTGCCGCGGATCGGCAAGCGGCTGGGCGGCGCGATCCCGGCCGTGATGGCAGCCGCCCGGGCCGGTGAAGTCGAGTTCCTCCCGGACGGTGGGGTGCGCCTCGCCGGGATCGTCCTCGCCGCCGACGATGTCGAGATCCTCGCGACACCGCGGCCGGGCACCGCGGTCGCCCACGACGAGGGCCTCGTGGTCGTCATCGACACGGAGCTGACGCCCGCGCTGCGCGCCGAGGGCGACGCTCGGGAGCTCTCGCGGGCGGTCCAGGACTTGCGCAAGGATGCGGGGCTCGAGCTGACCGACCGCATCGAGCTCTGGATCGACGGCCTGCCCGCGGCGGTGGCCGATCACCTCGACGGGGTCATCGCCGACACGCTGGCGGACGCGGTCCACCACGGACCGGTCCCGGCGGGCGTGACGACGGCGACCGTCGCGATCGAGCACGGGACCGTTGCCCTCGGCCTCCGAACGGTGGGCACGCCATGACGCTGCCCGACGCTCCTCCGGTGCAGGATTCCGCCCTCCTGCCCGACGACGCGCCGTCCCCGGTCGTGGCCGCCGGTCGCCCGCGCTGGGTGCTCTTCATCGCGCTCGCCGCTTCGATCGTGGTCATCGATCAGCTCGTCAAGGCATGGGTCGCCGGATCGTTCGAGGTGGGCGTGCCCGTCTCGATCGTGGGCGACGCGCTGCGCATCACGATCACCCACAACCAGGGTGCGCTGTTCGGCCTGTTCCAGGGATCGGCGGTCGTGTTCGGGCTCGTCAGCCTCCTCGTCGCCGCCCTCATCGTCTGGTACGAATCCCGAGCCGGAGCGAGCGTCCTCGTGTCGATCGCCCTGGGCCTGCTCCTGGGCGGGGCGATGGGCAATCTCATCGATCGCCTGCGCCAGGGCTATGTCATCGACTTCGTGGACGCGGGACTCGGCACGACGCGCTGGTTCACGTTCAACCTCTCCGATGTCGCGATCGACGGGGCGATCCTCCTGCTCGTCCTCCTCGCGCTCGTGCCCGAGCGGCGCCCCGAGCGGCCGGCCTGACCGGATGACCGGACCCGGTGCGCTCATCCGCGAGTTGACCGTACCGGACGGGACGAATCCGGTCCGCGTCGACCGCTACGTCACCGACGCCACGGGCCTCTCCCGCAGCCACGTCCAGAAGCTCATCTCCGCCGGCAACCTGACCGGGACCGACGGCGCGACGCTGCGCTCGAACGCGATCGTGGCCGCCGGCGCTCATCTGCGGCTCCTCGTCCCGGCTCCCACGCCGCTCGCCCTCGAGCCGGAGCCCGACATCGTGCTGCGCGTCGTCTACGAGGACGACGACCTCCTCATCATCGACAAGCCGGCCGGCCTGGTCGTCCACCCGTCGCCCGGTCATTCGACCGGGACGATGGTCCACGCGCTCCTCGGCCGCCAGGGTGGGGCGGAATGCGGCGGGATCGCGGGAGTCGCGCGCCCGGGGATCGTCCACCGGCTCGACCGTGACACGAGCGGACTGATCATGGTGGCCAAGCGCGACGGTGCCCAGACCGGCCTCATGGCCCAGCTCAAGGCGCGGCGGATCAAGAAGACGTATCTCGCGCTCGTGCTCGGATCGGTCTCCGCGGCGGTCGGCCGGATCGAGGCCCCGATCGGCCGCGATCCGCGGCAGCGGACGCGCATGGCGGTCGTCTCGGACGGCCGCCCATCGGTGACGGGCTACCGGGTCCGCGAGCGGTTCGAGGGCTGGACCCTGCTCGAGCTCGACCTCATCACGGGCCGGACGCACCAGATCCGCGTCCACCTCGATGCGATCGGCCACCCCGTCGCCGGCGATCCGGTCTACGGGACGGGGACCTCGAGACGCGGGCCGGAGGGCCTGGGGCGCTTGTTCCTGCACGCCTGGCGGCTCGAGCTCGCATCGCCGACCGATGGCCACCTCATCCGGGCCGAGGCGCCGCTGCCGCCGGCCCTGGAGGGCGTCGTCGACGGCCTGCGCGCCGCGGCGGTCGCCCGATGAGCGCCCCGGAGACAGGGGCCTCGGGCATGCCGGGCACGCTCCTGGTCATCATCAGCGGCCCGTCGGGCGTCGGGAAGGACACGATCATCGACGCGCTCAGGGCGCGCCCCCGGGATCCGGACTACCACTACGTCGTGACCTGCACGACCCGTGCCCCGCGGCCGGGCGAGGTCGACGGCGTGTCGTACCACTTCCTCTCCCGGGAGCGGTTCCTCGCGATGCGCGACGCGGGCGAGCTGCTCGAGGCGAACGAGGTGCACGGCAACTGGTACGGCACCCCACGGGTGGAGGTCGCCGCCGCGCTCGTGGCCGGGCACGACGTGATCCTCAAGATCGACGTCCAGGGTGCCCAGGTCGTGAAGGAGCGGGTCTCCGACGCGCTCCTCATCTTCGTCGTCCCGCCGTCGCTCGAGGCGCTCTTCCAGCGGCTGAAGGCTCGAGCGACCGAGTCGGCCGACGAGCTCGAGACCCGCCAGCGGAACGCGGCACTCGAGCTGGCCCGCCAGGACGACTACGACTACGTCGTCCTGAACGAGACCGGTCAGGTGGAGCGGACCGCCGTCCGCATCGACGAGATCATCGCCGCCGAGCGCCGTCAGCATCCGGACCGCTGCGTGGTCGTGTAACGGCCGAAGGGGCGCCACGCCCAGATTCCCGCGAGAGGGGCCACTGCGACAATGGGGGCGTGATCACCGACCCTGTGCTGGAGGACGGCACCGACGACCCCTCGCCCGCCCGGCTCGTCGAGGTCGCCATCGACGCGGCCGGTGGCGCCGGCGGGCGAACGTACACCTACCGGGCGGTCGACGACCTGGCCGATGTCGTGGCCGGTGACGCGGTGATCGTCGAGTTCGGTCGCCGGCAGGCGCTCGGCGTGGTCGTTGGCGACGCGCCGCCTGATGCCGACCCGAGCCTGGCCCGCCCGACCAAGCCGCTGCTCGCCCGGGTCCGGAGCGACGGCCCGCTTCTGCCGGCGCTCTCCGTGGCGCTCGCCCGGTGGATCGCCGGCCATTACCTCGCGCCGCTCTCCAGCGTCATCCGGGCGATGCTCCCGCCGGGCATGCTCGAACGTCTCGAGCTCGTGGCCGACGCTGTTGCGGCCGACGCTGTCGAAGATGACCTGCCGGCCGATGACCGAACGCTGGTCGACCAGCTGACCGGCGGCGCCCGACGGGTCAGCGATCTGGACTCGACCGAAGGGCGAGCGGGCCTGCTCCGGCGCCTCCATCGACTGGCAGGGGCAGGGCGATTGACCCTCGACTGGACCCTGACGACCGCCGGCGCCGGACCGCGCACCGACCGGCTCGCCACCGCGACAGAAGCCGGCCGTGCAGCCGCGGCCACCCTGGCGGCGGGTGGCCGACCGGACGGCCCGAGACTCGGCCCGCGCCAGATCGCCCTCCTCTCCGAGCTGGTCGCCCAGGGAGGTGCGGTCCGGACGCCGGAGCTGGCGGATCGTCACGGCGACGGGACCCTCCGCGGCCTTGTCCGGCGTGGCCTCGTGGAGGTCGCGACGACCGTCGCCGAGCGGCGGCCCCTGGAAGGCCGGGCCGTCGGACGTCGCGGGGCGCGGCCGCTCGATGCCGCCTTCACGCCGCCCCAGGCCGAGGCGATCGACCAGGCGCGCCGCGCGGTCGAGGCGCGCGACCCCACGCCACTCCTGCTCGATGGGGTCACCGGCGGCGGCAAGACCGCCATCTACGTGGAGGCGATCGTCGCGGCGCTCGAGGCGGGCCGTCCGGCTCTCGTCCTCGTGCCGGAGATCGCCCTCGCCCTGCCGCTCGTCGACCGCCTGCGGGCCGAGCTCGACGCGGAGATCGCGCTCGTCCACTCGGGTCTGGGCGACGGCGAACGGGCCGATGAGTGGCGCCGGATCCGGTCCGGCCGGACGCCGATCGTCGTGGGGACCCGGCTGGCCGTGCTGGCGCCCCTCGCCGATCTCGGGCTCGTCATCGTGGACGAGGAGCACGACGGCGCCTACAAGAGCGAGCGGACGCCCCGCCTCAACGCCCGCGCGGCGGCGATCGAGCTGGGTCGCCTGGCCGGAGCCGCGGTCGTCCTCGGGAGTGCCACGCCCTCGGTCGAATCGGTCGGCCGCGCCCGGGCCGGGACGTACCGCCGGGTCGCGCTCCCGACGCGGCCCACCGGAGCGCCGCCGATCGTGGAGGTCGTCGACCTTCGGGCCGAGCTGGCGTCCGGCAATCGCGGCCTCATCTCGGCCCGCCTGGCGGCCGCGCTCGTGGCCCTCGACCCGTCGACGGGGGAGCGGGCCATCCTCGTCATGAACCGCCGCGGCGCCGCCTCCGCGGTGCTGTGCCGGGACTGCGGGGCAGTGCAGTCGTGCCCCGAATGCACGCTGCCGCTCGTCTTCCACCAGGCGGGCATGACCCTGCGCTGCCACCACTGCGGCACGGCGACCCCACTCGCGACCCGCTGCCCAGCCTGCGGCTCACCGCGCATCCGCTACCTCGGCGGGGGCACGCAGCGGGTGGAGGCGGAGGTCCGCGCGCGATTCCCGAAACTCCGCATCGGTCGCCTCGACCGGGACATCGTGGAGCGCCGGCACGCGGCCGAGCGGGTCGTCGACGCGTTCACGAACGGCGGCCTCGACCTGCTCGTCGGCACGAGCCTGGTGACGAAGGGCCTCGACATCCCCGAGGTGACGCTCGTGGGGGTGGTGTCGGCCGACATCGCGCTCAACCTGCCCGACGAGCGCGCCGCCGAGCGCACGTACCAGCTCCTCGCCCAGGCCGTGGGACGGGCGGGGCGCGGCGACCGGCCTGGCCTCGCCATCATCCAGTCCTACCAGCCCGACCATCCGGCGATCCGCGCGGTCGCGACCGCCGACGCCGCGGCGTTCTATGACGCGGAACTCGCGACCCGCGAACGGTGGGGCGCGCCGCCGTTCGGGCGCTACGTGAAGTGCACGGTCGCGCTCGCCGATCCGGTCGCCGCCGAACGCGAGGCGAGCGCGATGGCCGAGCGGCTCCGGGCCCGTGCCGCGGAGCGCGGCCTGCGGGTCGAGGTCATCGGGCCGGCGCCCGCCTACATCGCCAAGCGAGCCGACCGGTGGCGCTGGAACGTCGTCCTGCGCGGGCCGGCGCCGGCCGATCTCCTCGACGGCGGGCTCGAGGCGCCCTGGTCGGTGGACGTCGACCCCGAATCGCTGCTCTGAGCCGGCTGCCCGGCGCCGATATACTCCGGCCATGAGCGTCAAACCCATCGTCATGCTCGGCG
>DASVIK010000190.1:0-9958 GCA_036382135.1 Candidatus Limnocylindrales bacterium
GGCTTCGCCGTCTCGTGCGACGGCGGGCTCGCCGATGGCGGCGGGGCGCGGGACTTCGAGGGCGGCTCCATGTTCGTCGCCCCCGGCACGAACAATGCCTTCGCCCTGGTGACGCCGTTGCGCGACTACTGGCTCTCGCTCGGCGGTCCGTCCGGCCAGCTCGGCTATCCGACGACGAACTCCGCACCCGATGCCAAGGTCCCCGGCGCCTGGTCGGCCGGCTTCCAGCACGGGCAGGGGTCGTTCGATCCGAAGACGGGCGGGTCGTCCTGCCTGACCGGGCAATGCAAGCTCATCATCTTCAACCCGAGCTTCCCGATCTTCGTCATCAATCCCTGATCGGCCCGGCACCGGCCGGCCGACGCCGCCCTACGCGGCCGGGACGCCGACGTCGCGCATGACCGGCACGATCTCCCGACCGTAGGTCTCGAGGACCGCCTCCTCGTCGCCGTTCATCAGGTAGATGTTGAACTGGTCCACGCCCGCCTCGGCGAGCGCGTGGAGCTTGGCGATGTGGGCGTCGACCGAGCCGAGGACGCAGAAGCGGTCGGTCACCTCGTCGCCGACGAACGTCGCGTTCGACGAGCCGACCTCGGCGTGATGGTGGTAGTCGTAACCGCTCCGGTCGTGGATGTAGCCGGTCAGCGAGTCGGGCAGCTGGTCGCGTGGGTACTTGTTCACCAGGTCGACGACGTGGTTGCTCACGAGCGCCGGGAACCAGCGGGTCCGCTCGCGGCAGTCGGCGAGGTCGCCGAGGTGCGCCGGGGCGGCCGCCTGGACCTTCACCGATCCGCGCGGACGGCCGGCGGCCGCCTCCGCGGCCCGGACCTGGCCGACCAGCCAGCGGACGAGGTCGGGTTCGGCGAGTTGCAGGATCACCCCATCCGCGATCCGGCCGGTCATCGCGAGGGCCATCGGGCCGTAGCCGGCGACCCACACGGGGAGCTTCCACTTGCCGGTCCAGGGCAGCTGCAGCTCGATCCCCTCGTAGGTCACCGCCCGCCCCTCGACGAGGTCGCGGATGACAAGGATCGCCTCTTCGAGCGCGGCCATCGTGGTCGGCGGCTTGCCGAGGATCCGGCGCGCCGAGTCGCCCCGGCCGATGCCCAGGTCCATCCGCCCACCCGAGAGCTCGTCGAGGACGGCGAGCGCCGAGGCGGTGACCGAGGGTTCGCGGGTCGCGGGGTTCGTGACGCAGGTCCCGAGGCGCAGCGTCTCGCTGGCTCCGGCCATCAGGGTGAGCAGGGGATACGGGTCGCGCCAGAGCACGTGCGAATCGAACAGCCAGCCGTGAGAGAAGCCTGCCGCCTCGGCCTGGCGTGCAAGGGCCAGGGTCCGCTCGATCGTGTTGTCGGGCTTGAGGGTGAAGCCGAACTGCACGGATCGCCTCGCGCTAGCCGCGACCGTCGGTGGCCTGTCCGCCCGTGTCGGGTCCCGGTCCGGGGGCGCCGGGGGACGCGCCACCGTCTTCGCGGTCGCTCTCGCGGTCGCCGCCACCGTCTTCGCGGTCGCTCTCGCGGTCGCCGCCACCGTCGTCCTCGTCCGGCTGCTCGCCGTCCGCGTCGGGCTCCGGCGGGGTCTCGTGCTCCCCGAGGTGGGTCAGCCGATCCACCCCGGCCTCGAGCATCGAAGCGACCGAGCCGACGATCGACACCGTCTCACCACCGGTGAACGGGGCGATGACGGCGCCCAGGCCGAACTCCGCCGCCGACTCCACGACGCGCGTGACCTCGTCGCCCAGGGTCTCGTCCTCGGGGAGTGGCTCGCCGTCCGGGGACGGGGTCGTTGCGTCGGTCATGGTGGTCTCCGCTCAGGCGCTTACGGTGCCACGAGGTCGTCGTACATGTCGGGTCGGCGATCCCGGTAGAACTGCCACGTCTGGCGGACCTCGGTGATCTTGTCGAGATCCATGTCGCGGACGATCAGCTCCTCGTCATGGGCGTCGCCGAGCGCCCCGATGAACTGGCCGCGCGGATCGCAGAAGTAGCTCTGGCCGTAGAAGTCGTCGTCGCCGAGCGGCTCGATGCCGACCCGGTTGATCGTCCCCACGAAGTAGCCGTTGGCGACGGCGTGGCTGACCTGCTCGATGCGCCACAGGTACTCGGACAGGCCGCGTGAGGTCGCGCTGGGGATGAACACCATCTCGGCGCCGTTGAGGCCGAGCGCCCGCGCGCCCTCCGGGAAATGGCGGTCGTAGCAGATGTACACGCCGACGCGCCCGACCGCGGTCTCGAACACCGGGTAACCGAGGTTGCCGGGCCGGAAGTAGTACTTCTCCCAGAAGCCCTTGACGTGGGGGATGTGCGTCTTGCGGTACTTGCCCAGATACTCGCCATCCGCGTCGATGACCGCTGCGGTGTTGTAGTAGATCCCGCTTGCGGTCTCGTCCTCCTCGTACATCGGCACGACGAGGACCATGCCGGTCTCCTTGGCCAGGTCCTGCATCCGCGCGGTCGTCGGCCCATCCGGGATGAGCTCGGTGTAGCTGTAGTACTCCGGCTCCTGGACCTGGCAGAAGTACGGCCCGTAGAACAGCTCCTGGAAGCACATGACCTGGGCGCCCTGCTTCGAGGCGTCATGGGCCGCGGCCTCGTGCTTCTGGATCATCGATTCCTTGTCGCCCGTCCAGGTGGCCTGCAGCAGCGCGCCGCGCACGTTCCGAGGCATGTCGGTTCCTCCTGGCAAGCGTCCGGTTCGGTGGGCCCTCTCGGCCGGTTGGAGTGGCCGCATTCTACCGCCCGGCCACGGTCTGCCGACCGCCGCTACCATGGCCGCCTGCAAGCGGAGGGCGAGATGGACGACAGAGAGCTGCTGCGGCACACGGCCGACCTGGCCGCGGCCTTCCTGGCCGGCCTGGATGCACGCCCCGTCGGCGGGCCGGTCGACCTCGCCGCGCTCCGCGACGCGATGGGCGGCCCGCTGACCGCGGACGGCGAGGACGCCCGGGCGGTCATGGACGGCCTGGCCCGGGCGGCGGACGGGGGCATCGTGGCCACGGCCGGGCCGCGCTACTTCGGGTTCGTCGTGGGCGGCAGCCAGCCGGCCGCGCTGGCCGCGGACTGGCTCACGAGCACGTGGGACCAGAACGCCGGCCTGTACGCCCTCTCACCGGCCGCGGCGGTCGCCGAGGAAGTCGCCGCCGGCTGGCTCGTCGATCTGCTCGGGTTGCCGGCCGGGACCTCGTGCGGGTTCACCACCGGCGCGACCATGGCGAACTTCACCGCGCTCGCAGCCGCCCGTCACGCGGTCCTGCGGGATCGTCACTGGGACGTCGAGGAGCGCGGCCTGTTCGGAGCCCCGGAGATCCACGTCGTCCTCGGGGACGAGGCGCACGTGACGGTCTTCGTCTCCCTCCAGATGCTCGGCCTGGGCCGCGGCCGGGTCCACCGGGTCGCCGCGGACGAGCAGGGCCGGATGCGCCCCGAGGCCCTCCGGGCGACCCTGACCGGCCTCGACGGGCCGACGATCGTCGTCGCCCAGGCCGGCAACGTGAATACCGGGGCGTTCGACCCGCTGCCGGAGATCGGTGCCGCGGTGCGCGAGCACGGCGGCTGGCTCCATGTCGACGGCGCCTTCGGGCTCTGGGCGGCCGCCTCGCCGGCCCTGCGCGAACGGGTCGTTGGCCTGGACCTCGCCGACTCGTGGACGACCGATGCCCACAAGTGGCTCAACGTGCCGTACGACTCGGGCCTCGTCTTCGCCCGCGATGCGGCCGCCCATCGGACGGCCATGACCCTCGGCGCGGCGTACTACATCGAGACGGCGGGCACGGAGCGCGACAGCTACAACTGGGTGGCCGAATCGTCGCGCCGGGCGCGCGGCTTCACCGTCTATGCGGCCCTTCGTTCGGTCGGGCGGAACGGGCTCGCGGCGCTCCTGGACCGCTGCTGTGGCCACGCCCGGCGCTTCGAGGAGCTGCTGGCCGGGCGGCCCGGGGTCACGATCCTCAACGACGTCGTGCTCAACCAGGTCCTGGTCCGGTTCGCGCCCCCCGGTGGCCGGGATGAAGCCACGACCGAGGCGGTCGACGCGTTCACCCGCGACGTGATCGCCCGGGTCCAGGTCGACGGCACCTGCTGGCTGGGCGGCACGACCTGGCACGGGATGGCGGCGATGCGCATCTCCGTGAGCTCGTGGGCGACGAGCGAGGCGGACGTCAAGCTGTCCGCCGCGGCGATCCTGCGCTGCGCCCGCGAGGCCGCCGCGGCCCTCCCCGAGGCTTCGCGCGCCTGACGCTCCCCCGGCCTCACGACGGCGACCCGTTGTGGTTCAATGGCCGAGGTGGGGGAGCGATCCGGCGGCTCGTGTCATCGGCTCCCCGGTCGCGACCGTCGCGGCCCGTCGCCGCGCTCCGAGCCAGGTACTCGCGGGGAGGCGCCCCGCCAGCGAAGACCCGAGGTATCCGATGGGCATCAGTACCGCCCCCGGCATGACGGCCGAGGAGATCGTCCGGCTGTCGCGCGAGCACACGTTCTTCTCCTGGTCGGTCCAGGGCGCGGTCGACCCCATCGCCATCGACCACGCCGAGGGCATCTACCTCTACACGCCCGACGGCACGCGGATCATCGACTTCAACAGCCAGCTCATGTCGGTGAACATCGGCCACGGCGACCGGCGGGTCATCGACGCGATCACCGCCCAGGCGCTGAAGCTCCAGTACGTCCAGCCCGCGTTCGCGACCGAGCCACGGGCGCGGCTCGGCCAGAAGCTCGCCGAGATCCTGCCCGGCGACCTGGACAAGGTCTTCTTCACCCTCGGCGGCGCCGAGGCGATCGAGAACGCCATCAAGCTCGCCCGCCACTACACGGGCCGGACGAAGATCCTCGCCCGCTATCGCTCGTACCACGGCGCCACGCTCGGCGCGATGACGCTCACCGGCGACCCCCGTCGCTGGGCGAACGAGCCGGGCATCGTGGGGGTCGTGCGCTATCCGGACACCCATCGCTGGGGCGAGAAGGAGCCGCGGCCCGTCGAGGAGAGCCTGCGCGGCCTCGAGGACGTGATCATGTACGAGGGGGCGCACACGATCGCGGCCGTCTTCCTCGAGACGATCGTCGGCACGAACGGCATCCTCATCCCGCCGGACGGCTACATCCAGGGTGTCCGGGCGCTGTGCGACAAGTACGACATCCTCATGGTCGCCGACGAGGTCATGGCCGGCTTCGGCCGGACCGGCCACTGGTTCTCGATCGACCACTGGGACACGGTGCCGGACCTCATGACGATGGCCAAGGGACTCACGTCGAGCTACCTCCCGCTGGGCGCCGTCGCGATGCGCCACCACATCGCCGCCAAGTTCGACAAGCAGATGTATTACGGCGGCCTCACCTACAGCAGCCACCCGGTGAGCCTTGCCGCCGCCTTGGCCACGATCGGCGTCTACGAGGAGGACGGGCTCATCGAGAACGCCGCCCGCCTGGGCGACGTCCTCCGCCGCCACCACGAGGCCCTGTACGCGAAGCACCCGAGCGTGGGGACGCACCGCAACCTCGGCCTCTTCGGGATCATCGACCTCGTCCGCAGCCGGGAGCCGTACACGCCGCTCACCCCGTTCAACGGCACGTCCGACGAGATGAAGGCGATCGGGAAGTACTTCCGCGACCACAACCTGTACACGATGATCGCCAACAACTCGATCCACACGAACCCGCCCCTGTGCATCACCGAGGAGCAGCTCGGCGAGGCGTTCGCGATCGTCGACGCCGCCCTCGACATCTCCGACCAGGCGGTCCGGGGCTGACCCGAGCCGATCGATAGGGCGATGGCGACCGCCACCCGATCGCTCGCCCAGACGGCCGCGCCCGACGAGTCCGCCGGACTTACGCCCCGCCGGCGCATCCTGGCGGCCGTCGTCCTGCTGGTCGCCCTCGTCGTCGTCTGGGAAGGGGTCAAGTGGCTCGGCGGCGACCCATGGCGCCTCCACGGGTCGGTCTTCGGCCTGCAGATCGACTACGAGCACACGCCGCCGCTCCACTGGCGGATCGCCGACGACCTGTCCCTGCCCCACATCTGGAGCATCGTGTCGGCGTTCTTCGAACCGGCCCAGCGCGACGGTCCGCCGCTCTTCCTCATCCTGGCCGGCAAGGCGCTGTTCACGTTCCGCGAGTCGGTCACCGGCTTCGCCCTGGGCGCGTTCCTCGGTCTCGGCCTCGGGATCCTGTTCGTGCACTCACGCCTCGCCGAGCGGGCGCTCGTGCCCTACGTCGTGGCGTCCCAGACCGTGCCGATCCTGGCGATCTCGCCGATCATCGTCGTCGCGATCAAGGCCGACTGGCTGTCCGTGGCGCTCGTGTCCGCGTACCTGACCTTCTTCCCGGTCACGATCGCCTCGTTGCGGGGCCTGCGTGCCGCCGATCGACGGGCCCTGGAGCTGTATCGCTCGTACGCCGCGTCGCCCGTCCAGGTCCTCTGGAAGCTGCGCCTGCCGACGTCGGTGCCGTACCTGTTCTCGTCGCTCCGGGTCGCGGCCGCCGCGGCGGTCATCGGGGCGATCATCGGCGAGATCCCGGCCGGCGTCGCCGACGGCCTCGGCAGTGCCATCGTCAACTACAACCAGTACTACGTCACGGCCCCGGCCCGGCTGTGGGTGACGATCATCATGTGCACGTTCATCGGGCTCGCGTTCGTCGGGATCGTGCGGTTCGCGGAGGAGCGCGTGACGCGTGGCAGGTACCGCACCACCGACCCCCGGTAACCCTCGTCGCAGACACGGAGACCCATGACCGACTCGCAGCCCACCCAGTCGCCGTCCGACCGACCGGCGCGCCCGGTGGTCGCCATCGCGGGCGCCGGCAAGACGTTCGGGACCGGCCATACCGCCGTGACCGCCCTCCAGGGGATCGACCTCGCGATCGGATCGGGTGAGTTCGTGTCGCTCATCGGCCCGTCCGGCTGCGGCAAGTCGACGCTCCTGCGGCTCATCGGCGATCTGACCGGGCCCACCACGGGCGAGATCCGGGTCAACGACAAGCCGGCCCGCCAGGCGCGCCTCGATCGCGACTACGGCATGGTGTTCCAGGCCCCGGTGCTCATGGACTGGCGGACGATCGCCCGCAACATCGAGCTCCCGCTCGAGATCATGGGGTTCCCGAAGGAGGAGCGGGCCCGCCGGTCGGCCGAGCTCCTGCGGCTCGTCGAGCTCGAGGGCTTCCAGCACCTGCACCCCTGGCAGCTTTCGGGCGGCATGCAGCAACGGGTCGCCATCGCCCGGGCCCTCGCGTTCGATCCCAAGCTCCTGCTCATGGACGAGCCTTTCGGGGCGCTCGACGAGATGACCCGTGAGCGGATGAACCTGGAGCTGATGCGGATCTGGGGCCGCACCGGCACGACCGTCGTCTTCGTCACCCACAGCATCCCCGAGGCGGTCTTCCTGTCGACCCGGGTCGTGGTCATGTCGGCTCGTCCCGGACGCGTGTCGCGGATCGTGGACATCGACCTGCCGCAGCCGCGGACCGTGGACACCCGCGAGCTCGAGCGCTATTTCGAGCTCGTGACCGCCGTCCGCGAGGCCCTCCGCCAGCCGGACGCGCAGTCCGGCGGCCAAGCCGACCTGGACGATGTCGGGGCCGCGCGCATCCGGGCGGAAGGCATCGCGTGAACCTCGCCGGCGTGCGCCGCAGGGCCGCCGGCTGGCTGCCGGCCGTCGTGGTCTTCGTCATCGTCCTCGTCCTCTGGGAGACGACCCTCACCGTCTTCCAGGTGCAGTCGTTCCTGTTCCCCCGCCCGAGCGTCATCGTGGCCGCCCTGATCGACGATCGCGCGACCCTGTGGAAGGGCGTCCTGTTCACCGGGACAGAGGCGCTCGGCGGGCTGGTCGTCGGCGTCTTCCTGGGGACGGTCGCCGGTCTGGCCACCGCGCGCTGGGCGACGGCCCGGGAGATCCTCGTGCCGGTGGCGATCGGGGCCAGCTCGATCCCGATCCTCGCGTTCGCCCCCATCACCATCAACTGGTTCGGCGCCGAGAGCGTGCTGCCCCGGATGACGATCGCCGCCCTCATGGTCTTCTTCCCGGTCATGGTCAACACGGTCCGGGGCCTGACCCAGGTCGAGCCGGCCGCGCTCGAGCTGATGCGCTCATACGCGGCGGGGGACATGGAGATCCTGCGCCGCCTGCGGATCCCGAACGCGCTGCCGTACTGGTTCACCGCCCTCCGCATCGCCACGACGCTGTCGGTGATCGGGGCGGTCGTCGGGGAGTTCTTCGGCGGGCCGCTGTACTCCCTCGGGATCTACATCACCTACTACACGGGCCAGTTCAAGTACCCGACGGCATGGGCGGCGATCGTGCTCTCGTGCGCCCTGGGGATCGCCTGCTACCTGGGCGCGGTCGTGGCCGAGCGGTTCGCGCTGCCGTGGCATCAGGCCCGCCTCGCGGGGGAGTCCTGAGCGCGCGAGCCCGAGCCCTCCGGCGCCGACGGCCGGTCCGACGGCCCGACCGACGCTGGGTTACCCTGCCGGGATCGCCGGAGCGAGTGAAGGAGGAGGAACGCGAATGTCCATGCGCAAGCGGCTCGGCGCCATCGGCCTGGTCGTCGGGCTCATGGCGGGTGCCTGTTCGAGCTCGACGCCCGCAGCCCTGAAGCCGATCAAGTTCCAGTTGCAGTGGGTCGCCCAGGCCCAGTTCGCCGGCTACTACGCCGCCCTCGATCAGAACTACTACAAGGACGCCGGCCTCGACGTGACCCTGCTCCTCGGCGGGCCGCAGGTGAACAACGTCCAGGTCGTCGCGACCGGTGGGGCCGACATCGGCACCGCCTGGCTGCCGAACATGCTCCAGTCGCGGGAAGGCGGGACCGACCTCGTGTCGATCTCCCAGATCTTCCAGCGCTCCGGCACCCGGATGGCCTCGTTCAAGGACAAGAACATCACGGACCCGAAGTCCATGGCCGGCAAGAAGATCGGCAGCTGGCTCGGGGGCAACGAGCCGGAGCTCTTCGCCGGGCTGACGAAGGCCGGCCTCGACCCGACCAAGGAAAACATCATCAAGCAGAACTTCGACATGTCGGGCCTGCTCAAGGGCGACCTCGACGTGGCCCAGGCGATGATCTACAACGAGTACGCCCAGGTCCTCGAGGTGGCGAACCCGGCGACCGGCAAGCTCTACCAGCCGAGCGACCTCAACGTCGTCGACTTCAACGACCCGTCGGTCGGCACGGCCATGCTCCAGGACCAGATCTTCGCGCGCTCGTCGTGGCTGAGCACCGGTGACAACGCGGCCACGGCGACCAAGTTCCTCACGGCGACGTACCGCGGCTGGATCTACTGCCGGGACAACCAGGACAAGTGCGTCCAGATCGTCCTCAAGGCCGGGTCCCAGCTGGGCGCCAGCCACCAGGCCTGGCAGATGAACGAGATCAATGCGCTCGTCTGGCCCTCGCCGGGCGGCATCGGCCAGCTCGACCAGGCGTCGTACCAGCAGACGGTCTCGATCGCGACGACCTACAAGGTCCTCAAGGCCGCCCCGTCCGCCGACGCGGAGCGGACGGACCTCGCCAAGGCGGCCCTCGCCGCCCTGCCGAGCGGGACCGACGCGAACGGCGCCAGCTTCAAGAAGGCGACGGTCACGCTCAACGCCGGCGGCAACTAGCCGCCTCCTCGGTCCATCGCCGATCCCGTCCGAGGCCGGCCTACCGGGCCGGCCTCGGCGATTCCCCGGTGCGCGGCGTGGCGGGCCTTGATCGTCCGCCTCAGTCGAGGTGGAAGATCTCCTCCAGGCGCTGGTGGAAGCCGGTGGCGGGATCGGTCAGCGGGTCGATGAGGGCCGCCATCTCCGCCTGCCAGCGTGCGTCGACCGGGTTCGCGGCCATCGACGCCCGGAACGCGGCGAAGTCGTCGACCTCGAGGTAGGCGAACAGGTCCGCGCCCCGGATGAAGATGGAGTAGTCGCGGCACCCGGCCGCCTTCAGGGCCGCCAGCATCTCGGGCCACACCGCCGCGTGCCGGCGCCGGTATTCGACCT
>DASVIK010000191.1:0-1725 GCA_036382135.1 Candidatus Limnocylindrales bacterium
GGAAGCGGAGCTCGACGACCTCGCGCGTGGAGTAGCGCTCGATGAGCTCGCGCGGCGTGCCCTCGGCGGCGATCTTCGCCTTGTCCATGACGACGAGCCGGTCGCACAACTGCTCGGCCTCGTCCATGTAGTGGGTCGTCAGGACCAGCGTCACGCCACGCTGCTTGAGCCGGTAGAGGCGGTCCCACAGCTGATGACGGGCCTGCGGGTCGAGCCCGGTCGTGGGCTCGTCGAGCAGGAGCAGGTCCGGCTCATTGATCAGGGAGCGGGCGATCGTGAGCCGCCGCTTCATGCCGCCCGAGAGGGGCTCGACCGTGGAGCGGGCCCGGTCGGTGAGCTGGACGAAGTCGAGCAGCTCGTCCGCCCGCCGCCCCGCCTCGCGGTAGGACAGCCCGAAGTAGCGCCCGTAGATGACCAGGTTCTCGCGGACCGTCATCTCGGTCTCGAGCGTGTCCTGCTGGGGCACGACCCCGATGCGGGCCCGGATCCGCGGCCCGTCGTGGGCGGGGTCCATGCCCAGGACCGAGAGGGTCCCGTCCGACTTGGGCGAGACGCAGCCGATCATCCGCATCGTCGAGGTCTTGCCCGCCCCGTTCGGGCCGAGGAAGCCGAAGGCCTCCGCGGGCGCGACGTCGAAATCGATCGCGTCGACGGCCGTGAACGAGCCGAACCGCTTGGTCAGGCCGCGCGCACGGATGAGGGGCGGCGTGCTCGTGTCGGGTGGCGCGGAGGGACGTACAGCGGGCAGAACCATGGGCCCGCGCATGGTACTGCCGTCGGGGTCGAGACCGCCGTCCGGCCCGTTACGGAAACGTGCTATCTTGAAGGCGCATGATAACGGATGGCGCCCAGATGACCCCTTCGGGCTTCGCGACGGCCCCGCCGGTCCTCCGCGGCGTCGACGCGACGACGACGCTTGCCGATGTCTCCCTCGTCACCTTCGCGGTCGACCCGGACGCGCTGGCCGCGGCCCTCCCGGCCGGCGTCCGACCGGATGTCGTCACGCTCGACGATGGCCGGCGGCGGGCGCTCGTATCGGCGGTCTCGTTCCGGGACGTCGACTTCCGCCTCGCTGTCGCGTCCGGACTCCGGTTCTCGTTCCTCCAGACCAACTACCGGGCGTACGTCCGGGTCGGCGATCGGCGCCTCGTCTGGTTCTTCGGGACGACCCTCGATTCGCCGCTCGTGGCGGTCCCCCGGTTCGCCTGGCAGATGCCCTGGCATCGCGACGCGATGCGCCTCAAGGCGGCCTGGGACGGCGACCGCTGCCGTGACTACCGGCTACGCACGCGCGGCGCGTGGGGCGGAGCCGACGTGGACCTCGAGGGCACCGACGAACGGGTCGGCCGGCTCGACGGCTTCGCCGACGCCAACGAGACGCTGCTCGTCCTGACCCACCCGCTGGCCGGCATGTACCGCCGTCAGGATGGCGGCCTGGGCGGCTATTCCGTCTGGCACGAGCGGTTCGCGCCGCGTCTGGGCATCGCGCGGACGGCACGGTACGACGTGTTCGAACGCCTCGGGCTCGTCAAGGCCGCAGCCGTCCCGCACTCCGTGATGCTCCAGCGGACGATCGACTTCGCCGTGCTCCTCCCGCCGATCCGCCTTCCCGAGCCGTTGGCCAGCCGCTGAACGGCGTGTCGCTGAGCGCAGGCCGCCCGCGCCCGGCCCGGCCCGGCCCGGCCCGGATGTTCGATAGGAGTCAACGGCCGAGCCCCGTTTCGG
>DASVIK010000192.1:0-14324 GCA_036382135.1 Candidatus Limnocylindrales bacterium
TCGGCGCCGACAAGATGCTCTATGCGGGCGCCGGCGACGCCGCGAGCTTCAACGGCGCCGACTGGGGGCAGCTGGGCGGCACGCTGCCCGACACAACGAACCCGGTCACCCCGGCCAACCCCTGTGCCGACCCGGTCGACCCTGCCCACATCCCACCGCTCCAGGTGCCACCGGTGTTCGACGCCACGGCCCAGGGCGGGGCGATGCGTGCCCAGAACGTCCGGACGTCCCGCAGCCAGGTCTGGCTGAACGGATCGATCATCCGGATCGACCCGCATTCGGCCGATGGAGCGGCCGCGGCGGGTAATCCGCTCGCCGGCTCGCCGGACCTGAACAAGCGGCGGATCGTGGGGTTCGGCCTCCGGAACCCGTTCCGATTCACCGTCCGGCCCGGAACGAACGACCTGTGGATCGGCGATGTCGGCTTCAACACGTGGGAAGAGCTCGACCACCTGCCGTCGCCGACCAACCCGGCCGGGCCGACCAATTTCGGCTGGCCGTGCTACGAGAACCTCGACTACGGCACGTACTACAACGTCGGCGAGCCCAACCTGTGCGCGTCGCTCAAGGCGGCCGGCACGATGACGCCCCCGGTCTGGGCCTATCGCCACGGCGCGAACCACATGGTGGTCGGTGACGGCTGCGCCACGGGCGGAGCCTCGTTCTCCGGGCTCGCGTTCTACGCCGGCTCGACGTATCCGGCCTCGTATCACGGCGGCCTGTTCATCGCCGACTACACGCGCCGGTGCATCGTGTTCATGCCGGCGGGGGCCGGCGGGCTGCCCGACGCGAGTGCGGCCATCCCGTTCGAGGCGAACGTCCCCGACTCGACGACGACGGGAGCGGGGCCGGTCCAGCTCATGGCGGTCCCCACCTCGATCGACCCGTCCGGAGACATCCTGTACGTGAACCTGGGCGGGTCGACCAGCACGGCAGGTGAGATCCACCGGATCCGGTATGTCGCCCCGCAGGCCGCGTTCACCGCCAGCCCGACGTCGGGGATCGCCCCGCTCGACGTCCACCTCGACGCATCGGCATCGACGACACAGGTGGCCGGCGGCCTCACGTACACCTGGGACCTCGATGACGGGGGCGGGCCCTTCGTCGGCGCGGCGGTCCTCGACCACTCGTTCGCGGCGGGGACGTACCACGTTCGACTCACGGTCACGGACGGGGACGGGATGACGAGTTCGACGACCCACACGGTGTCGTCGAACAACACGCCACCCAGCGTGTCCATCGACGAGCCAGCGAGCTCGCTGACCTGGCAGGTCGGCGACACGATCCACCTCTCGGGGAGTGCCACCGACACGCAGGACGGCGACCTCTCGGCGTCGATCTCATGGACGGTGGCCATCAAGCACTGCCCGCCTGGCGGGGGCTGCCACGACCACCCGCTCGTGAGCTTCAGTGGCGCGAGTGGCGATGTCGTGGCGCCGGACCACGACGCCCCGACCTACCTCCATATCACGGCATCCGTGACGGACGGCGGCGGGCTGAGCGACGTCGGCGCCGTGGACGTCTACGCGCAGACGAGTGCCGTCACGGTGACCTCGGTGCCGGTGGGCCTGCCGGTCACGATGGGCAGCCTCAGTGGCCCGGGACCGATCCATCCGTTGATGGTCATCGGCTCCACCCGCGACCTCAGCGCCTCCACGCCGGCCTCGATCGGAGAGAAGACGTATGCGTTCGTCGACTGGTCCGATGGCCTGGCGGCGATGCACCCGTACACCGCGACGCCCAGCGCGGCGACCCTGACCGCGACCTACCAGCTCATCGACACGGACGCCCCCGACTCGTGCGCGGCGGCGAAGCCACAGGCGTCGGTTGGTTCGTGGTTCCCAGGGACGACGCGCACCGCCACCGACGTCGACTGGTTCCGCTTCGCGTTGCCCAGGACGGAGACCGTGCAGGTCGTGCTCGGTGACCTGCCGAGCGACGAGAAGCTCCAGCTGTACCACGGGTGTTCGACGCTCCTGGGCACGTCGGACCATTCGGGGACGGCACCCGAGGAGATCATCCGCACCCTTCCGGCCGGGACGTACTCCGTCCGGGTCGCCGGGCACGGCGGCTTCGACGTGACCCGATCGTATGAGGTCCGTATCCACGTGGTCGGGACCTCGACCGCCGTCCTCTCCTCGCGGACCACGGCCGCCGCGGGCGGGCTCCGGATCGCCGGCGAGGTCGTGAACGGCTCGACGGCGCGACGGGGGCCCGTCATCGTGCGTGCCCGCCTCTACAACGCGGCCGGACACCTGCTCACCACGTGGACGAAGGCCGTGTACCTGCCCGTCCTCGACCGGCTCGCGCGGTCGCCCTTCCTGTTCACGGGCGCGGCTCCCGCCAGCTTCCATCACGCGGTCCTGAGCGTCGCCTCCGCGCCCGCGACATCGACCGCGCCGTTGGCGCCGTCGATCGTGAGCACCCAGGTCGGCATCGTCGCCGGATCGTGGACGGTCAGCGGGACCGCGAAGAACACGACCCACGCGACGATGCGGTCGGTGCGGATCCTGGTCACGGAGTACGACACGCGCGGCAACGTCATCGCCGTCGGCTACGTCACGCCCTCGCACGCGACCCTCGGGCCGGGCCGGACGGCCACGTTCCGGGTCGCCCTCGGCGCGATCGCTCCGGCCCTGACCCGCCTGTCCGCGCGCGCCGTACGCTGACGAGGTCGGGCGTCGGCGGTCAGATCGGCCGGCGCGTGCAGCGGATGGTCCAGCGCCGATCCGGGTCCTGGGTCCCGCCCTCGATGACCCCGGCTTTGAGCAGCTCTCGCAGGACGGACACGGGCTCGGCCTGCGTCGCCCGAAGGAACCCGATCGCGACGAGCTCGGCCGCGGCCTCCGCGACGGTGAGCTCGCGGACGAGGCGCCGGCACGCGATCGCCTGGACCGCGTCGTTGAGCGCGCCGAGGTCCTCCCGGGCGGCCGGGCCGCGCAGGGCGACCGCCGGTGGTGTCGCGCTCGCCGCCGCGGCATCCGAGGACACGGGCTGCGCGGCGGGAGGTGGCGCGACGGGTGCCCGGCGGACGACCGGTCGGACCCGGGCCGACTCGTCCGCGCCGTCGGCGGGTCCATCGGGGACCTCCACGACGGTCGTTCCGGGCACCGGCAGGGCCGGCGGGGCAGGCTCCATGGCGCCGCTGATCCCGTGTGCCTTGCGCACGCCGGTCGCCGTCTGGAGGTTCGCGAAGGGCAGGATCACCGACCGGTCCCGCAGGCGGGGCGCGGCCTCGGGGGACGTGTCCACGGCGGCGGCGAAGGCGGACAACATGGCGTCCTCGTATTCCTCGGCCGCGGTCGTCGCGGCCCACCACACCCGGGCCCGGTCGTACCCGCGCAGCGTCTTGAGCCAGTGGCCGCCGGCGTGGGGCTTCCGGTCGCCGAGCGGGGTCCGGTAGTACGCGCCGACGCGGCGGCTGACCGACACCTGGGTCATGCCCACGTACAGCACGGTCTGGCCGGGCAGCCAGAAGTCGTGGAGGCGGGCGGCCACCTCGCGCGACGTCGGGCGCTGGCCGTCGAGCTGCAACCCGGGGAGCCGCTCGAGCCACTTGCCGACGAGCGTCAGCTCCACGGGCGCGTCCGGCAGCGCGTCCGGCCATTCGATGACGTAGACGCCGGGTCCGGCGGCCGGCACCGGCCGGCCCCACGTGACGGGCCCGTCGGCCATGAGGCCCACGGAACGGAGGAGCTCGGCAGCTCCCAGCGGGCGGACGGTCGGGTGGGTGGTCGTCACGCGGTCCTCATCGGCGGGGGCATCCGTCGCGGCGCGACGTGTCCTGATGCGATGCTACCCCGGACGCCGGTCGGGCGGCCGCGGGCGGTCGGCGAGCGAGCGCGACGGACCCTCGCCAAGCCTTGGATCGCTCCCGGGATCGCGTCCGCCCGAGGCCAGCCCGGCGCCGGCTTCCGAAGCCGCATGCCGGCTCACTCCGGTCGATGGCGGCCCGCCGTATCCTTGGCCGGTCGACCCGCCGGGCGCAAGGAGGACCCACATGCAACTCGGGATGCTCGGCCTCGGCCGGATGGGCGCGAATATCGTCCGCCGCTGCATGCGCGGCGGCCACGAGTGCGTCGTCTGGACCCGCACCGCGGCCACCGTCCAGGCGCTCGCGGCCGAAGGCGCGATCGGAGCGGCCGACCTCGACGACTTCGTCGCCCGCCTCACCCCGCCGAGGGTCGCCTGGGTCATGGTTCCCGCGGCCGCCACGGAGGCGATGATCGACGAGCTGGCGAAGCGGATGGCGCCCGGCGACATCATCATCGACGGTGGGAACAGCTACTACCACGACGACATCCGGCGGGCGCAGGCCCTCGCGGGCAAGGGTCTCCATTACGTCGACATCGGGACGAGCGGCGGCGTCTTCGGGCTCGAGCGCGGCTTCTGCCTGATGATCGGCGGCGAGGACGACGTCGTCGCACGGCTCGATCCGCTCTTCCGGACGATCGCTCCGGGCGTGGCCTCGGCGCCGCGCACCGACGGCCTGTCGGGCGATCCGAGCGCGGCGGAGCAGGGCTACCTCCACTGCGGGCCGGCCGGCGCCGGCCACTTTGTGAAGATGGTCCACAACGGTATCGAGTACGGGATCATGGCCGCCTACGCTGAGGGGCTCAACATCCTCTCGCATGCCGGCGTCGGCCGCGCCGGCCGCGAGGTCAACGCGGAGACCACCCCGCTGCGCGAGCCCGAGCTCTACCAGTACGAGATCGACCTCCCAGCCGTCGCGGAGGTCTGGCGGCGCGGCAGCGTCGTCGCCTCGTGGCTGCTCGATCTCGCCGCGCACGCCCTGTCGGTCTCACCCACGCTCGAGGCGTTCGGCGGCCGGGTCTCGGATTCCGGGGAGGGGCGCTGGACGCTGCTCGCGGCCATCGACGAGGGCGTCCCGGCGCACGTGCTCTCGGCGGCGCTGTTCGACCGCTTCGAGTCGCGCGGCGAGTCCGACTTCGCGAACCGCCTCCTCTCCGCGATGCGCAAGGAGTTCGGCGGCCACGACGAGCAGAAGCCCGCCTGACATGGCGCGCTGCGCGACGGGCCCTCGGCCGTGACCACCACGCTATATCGCGACGGGGCGCTCGCCGACGGGCGGTCCGACCGCCTCCGGCTCGGGGTGAGCATCCTGGTCGTAGGCGGCGCGATCGCCTGGATCCGGCCGGCCGACGACGAGGGGCCGATCGGCGATCGTGCGACGGTCGAGGAGGTCGATGCCGGCGGGACGACGATCGTGCCGGGCATGGTGGACTGCCACAGCCACCTGACCCTGCCGGGCGGCTCGCACTGGATCGCCCGTATCGACGACCCGGTCGAGCGTCTGCTCGAGGTCGCCGAGCACAACGGACGGCTCCTGACCGGCGCCGGGGTCCGCTGGGCGCGGGACGTGGGCGCGCCTCGGGTCACGGATCCGCTCGACGGTCGGGTCCGGGCGCTCAGCCTCGGCGTGCGCGACCGGTGGCGGGGCCGGGCGGGATATCCGCACGTTCGGGCCGCCGGCACGTGGCTGGACCGGGCCGGGACGATGCCCGGCGAGCGCTCGGTCGAGGCGGAGGATGCCGACGAGCTGCTCGCCCTGGCGATGGGCCAGCTCGACGACGGCGCGGACCTGCTCAAGCTCTACCTCGATGGGCCGGAGCCCGGCGTCGCCCCGTGGTCGGCCGACGAGGTGGCCCGCGTCGTGGTCGCGGCCCACGCCCGCGGCGCGAAGGTCACGGCGCACTCGGGCGACCTGGCCGGCGCGCGGGTCGGGGTGCATGGCGGGGTCGACGCGATCGAGCACGGCGACGAGCTCGACGCCGACCTTGCGGCCGAGATGGCCCGGCGGGGCACGACGCTCGTGTCCACGCTGTCGGTCTTCCACTCGTGGGGGACCTTCGGGGCGACGACGACGCTCGAGCGGTTCACGGCGCCGGAGCGGCGCCAGCGGCTGGCCGGTCGGCTCGAGCGGGCGGAGGCGAGCATCGGATTCGCCCACGCGGCCGGCGTCGCGATCGCCACCGGCACGGACTTCGGCGGTGGCTCCACCCGCGCCAACCAGATCGCCTGGGAGGTCGAGGCGCTCGTGAAGGCCGGCCTGGAGCCGTGGGAGGCGCTCGGCGCCGCGACATGGCGGGGCGGGGAGCTGCTCGGCGAGCCGGACGCGGGGGTCATCCGCGAGGGCGGACCGGCGGACTTCGCCCTGGTCCACGGCGACCCGACCTCGGATCCGTCCGCCCTCTGGCGCGTCTGGCGGGTCGCCTGGGCCTGATCCGTCCCGACGGGCGCGACTCGAGCCGCGCCGGGGTCGTCGGTCAGTGGGTCATCGCCGAGGCCATGATCGAGGCCGCCGCATCGATCGGGATCGCGAACCCGATGCCCTGGGCGCCCGATGCGGTCGCCGAATTGAGGCCGATGACCTGGCCGCGTCCGTCGAGCAGCGGGCCGCCGCTGTTGCCCTCGTTGATCGCCGCGTCCGTCTGGAGCAGGTCCGAGATGGTCCGGCGTTGGCGGGTCGCCTGATCGGCGACGGTCACTGAGCGGCCGGTCGCCGACAGGATGCCGGTCGTCACGGAATCGGTGAACTCGCCGAGCGGGCTGCCGATCGCGATCACGAGCTGGCCGACCTGGAGGTTCGCCGAGGACCCGACCGGGATCGTCGGGAACCCGCTGCCGTCGATCTTCACGACCGCGAGGTCATGGGCCTCGTCGCTCGAGGCGACGCGTCCCGGGAGCTCGCGTCCGTCGTTGAGCGTCACGGTCAGCGTCCCGCCGCCCTCGACCACGTGGTAGTTGGTCAGGATCCAGCCGTTCGCGTCGTAGATGAAGCCCGAACCGACGCCGGTCGCGCTCCCGAAGACGCCCCGGCCCGACCCCGTGACGGTCGTGATCGTGACGACCGCCGGACTTGCCGCCTTCGCGACGGCCACGACCGACGATCCATCGAGGCCGGCGAGCGAGACGGGGCTCGAGGTGGCGGTCGAGGAGGTCTGCGTCGCTGTTCCGGGTGCGGCGCCCGGTCGCGTCCCGAGCACGAACGCGGCCGTGCCTGCCGAGGCGATCGTCGCCGCGGCGAGCGAGCCGGCCAGAACGAGCGCGACGGTCCGCCGGGTGCGGGGACGCTCGGCTGCCGCCGTGGCGACCGGGGACGGCGGGTCGACAGGCGACCAGGGCGGCGGGGTCTCGCCGGGGGCCGGCCAGAAGGTCGGGTCGGGGGTGAGCTGGGAGGGGGACTCGGGAGTGGGGTGGGGGTTCGTCAGGTCATCCATGCGTCAGGTCTACCCATCGTCCCTGAGACCATCCTGAGTCGATGGTCCGTGACGAGACACCGTAACGGAAGCTTAACCGCCGTCCCAGACATGGCCCTCCGCGCGGACCGGCCGGCCGGTCTCGACGGCCTCGGCCGTGAGCAGGTCGAGGTAGCGATCCTGGGCCGCATCGGCCAGGCTGCACACGGCGGGGCCTCCCGCGATGGCCGCCGGCATGCCCGCGAGGCACGTCGCGACGGCGATCTCGTCGTCGGTCAGTCGGGCCGGGGCGAAGGGGTTCCGGTACAGCCATTCGGCGCCGGCCGTGATGCCCTCGAGGTAGAGCCCTTCCAGGTTCCCGTCGTGGCCGGTGTCGTGCCGCTCGAGGGTGAGCCGGACCGGCGTGCGGGCGTCGAGCAGCCAGCGGACGACGTGCCCGTCGATCTCGCCCCGCTCCCCGCGGACGAGCAGCCGTAGTCCCCGGATCCACGAGAAGTACTGCTCGTCCGTGAAATCCAGGACGCCCAATCGGCCCCCGTCGTCCTCGCCGAACTGGTACGTGGCGATGACCTGGACCGCCTCCACGACGCGCTCGCTCGCCGGCGGGCCCGCCCGATCCGGCCCTGCCACGACCGGCGACCTGACCTGTCGTGCGGTGATCGTCACCGGCTCGGAGTCGACCCCGAGGAACCGGCGCAGCAGGTCGATGCCGTGGTAGCCGTGGGCCACCGAGAGCTGGGCCTGGCTGATCGTCCCCAGCCGGCCACTCGCCACCAGGGCAAGGCGCGCCGCGTGGAGCGGCTGGTAGCGGTACTGCTCGGCGACCTGGATCCGCGCGCCGGCTCCGGCCAGTCGGCGCAGGCCGCGCAGGCCATCGAGATCGGGCGCCGGCGGAGTCTCGGCCAGGACACCGGCGCCGAGGCCGGCCAGCTCCGCGAGGAGGGCCGGTCCGGCGGCCCAGGGGACCGCGAGCACGACGAAGGCGGGCTGGTCCGCGAGGAGCTCGTCGAGCGTGCCCCGGGTCCCGGGCACACGCCGCGAGAGCGTCCCGGTGAGCCGGAAGCGGTCCGGCAGGGCGGCAGCCACGCGCTGGTAGAACGCGGCGCGCCAGCCCGTCCCGACGATGGCGAAGGCGATGGGCTCCATCGCCCGGAGAGTACTCGGTCGCGGGTCTGGCCGGTTGCCTTCATCCGCTGGCGGTTCCGGCGTCGGACCTTCGCGTGATGAAGCTAACGACCCCGCTGGCGGGTCGGATGCCGGAACGCTTCATGACGTGAACAGGACCGGTCGCTCCAGACGCCGAACGGCGCCACGTGGCTCGTTGCCTGCACCGGATGAAGGACGCGGGCGTTTCGGGCCTCCGTGTCCCCCCAGGGGATCCCGTTGGCTTCACCGGGTGAAGACGGAAACGCGCATGGCTTGGTTCGGGCCGGGTCGTGCCCCGAGGCTCGGTCGCGCTGCCGGGCGACGCGAGTTCCGGTACCGTGAACCGGGTACGGATCGACGGTGGGGGAGAGGGCGAGGGCGGACGTGGGATCGGTGGACGTGGCGCCGTGGGCGGCGCCGGAGCTGACCGGGTTGGGTCGCGTCCGGATGCACAGCGTGGCGCACGACGACCGCGTCCCGCTAGACGGCCAATGGCGCTTCCAACTGCTCCGGGGGCCCGCGGCCCCGGCGACCGACACGTGGCGCGAGATCACCGTTCCCGGCAGCTGGACGATGCAGGACACCGGCGACCTGCCCCAGTACACGAATGTCCAGATGCCCTTTCTGGACCATCCGCCGCACGTTCCGACGGCGAACCCGACCGGCCTCTACGTCCGGTCCTTCGAGATCCCCGAGGGCTGGGCGGGCCGCCGGATCGTCCTGCACATCGGCGCCGCGGAGAGCGTCGCCATCGTGCGGTTGAACGACCGCGACGTGGGCGTCGGCAAGGATGCGCACCTGGCCTCGGAGTTCGAGATCGGCGACCTGCTCGTGCCCGGTTCGAACACGCTCGAGGTGCGGGTCGTCAAGTGGTCCGACGCCAGCTTCATCGAGGACCAGGACGAGTGGTGGCATGGCGGGATCACCCGGTCGGTCTACGTGTACGCCACCGGGAGCACCTACCTGGCCGACGTCAAGGCGATCGCCGGCCTGGCCGACGACCTGGCGACGGGCACGCTCGAGCTGACGGCTGAGGTCGCCTTCGCGGGCGGCGTGCCCGAGCATGGCTGGATCGTCGAGGCCGAGCTCGAAGGCATCCCCGACGGCGAGGCGACCTTCCGCGCGGAGGCGACTGTCGTCGATCGGATCATGGACCGCTGGGAGCCGATCGACGACCGCGACCTCTACGTCTCGCGCGCCGCGTCGGGCGTCGATGCCGCCCTCACCCATGTCGAGCCCCTGGAGGGCAGCGTCGCCTGGACCGCCCGGTTCCCCGGGGTTGCGCCGTGGTCGTCGGAGGTCCCGACGCTCTACCCGCTCGTCGTCCGCCTGCGGACCCCGTCGGGCGAGGTGGCCGAGGAGGTCCGGCTGCGGCTGGGCTTCCGGCGGGTCGAGATCGTGGGCCTCGACCTGCTCATCAACGGCCGGCGGGTCCTGATGCGCGGTGTCAACCGCCACGACTTCGACCAGCACACCGGGCGGACCGTCACCGCCGACGCGATCCGGGGCGACCTCGCCCTGATGAAGCGGTTCGGCTTCAACGCCGTGCGGACGTCCCACTACCCGAACGATCCGGCCCTGGTGGACCTGTGCGACGAGCTGGGCCTGTACGTCATCGCCGAGGCCGACATCGAGTCCCACGCGTTCTGGGGGACCCTGTGCGACGACCCGCGCTACCTCGGCGCTTGGGTCGACCGCGTCGCACGGCTGGCGATGCGCGACAAGAACCACGCCTCGATCATCGTGTGGTCGCTGGGCAACGAGTCCGGGTATGGCGCCAATCACGATGCGGCCGCCGGCTGGCTCCGCCGCTACGACCCGAGCCGGCCGCTGCACTACGAAGGCGCGATCAAGTTCGACTGGGCGAGCAACCAGGGCGCGAGCGACATCACCTGCCCGATGTATCCACCGATCGCGGCGATCGTCGAGCACGCGCGGAACGGCACCCAGCGCCATCCGCTCATCATGTGCGAGTACTCCCACGCGATGGGCAACAGCAATGGCACGCTTGCGGAGTACTGGGCGGCGATCGAGTCCACACCCGGGCTCCAGGGCGGCTTCATCTGGGAGTTCTGGGACCACGGGCTGGTGCAGCGGCTGCCGGACGGCACGACTCGCTGGACCTATGGCGGTGACTGGGGCGACGAGCCCAACGACGGCAACTTCTGCCTCGACGGGCTGGTGTTCCCGGACCGGACGCCGAAGCCGGCGATGTGGGAGCACCGGCACCTGGCCGCGCTCGTACGCCTGGGCGGCGACCCGGCCGGGCTCCGCCGGGGCCGCCTCGTGATCCACAACCGGCAGGACTTCCGCGACCCGGGCTGGCTACGGGCCCACTGGGAGCTGGCGGCGGACGGGATGACGATCGTCGAGGGAGAGCTCGAGTTGCCGGCGACGGCGCCGGGCGGGCATTCGGTCGTCGATCTCCCGGGCTGGCGACTACCGGAGGGCTCGGCCGGGGAGCTGTTCCTGACCGTCCGGTTCCGGACGGCTGCGGCCGGGTCGTGGGCACCCGCCGGCTTCGAGGTGTGCGCGATCCAGCTGCCGGTGCCGATCGAGGTCGCCCACGCGGCGGACCTCGCCACCGCCCCCGCCGCACGGCTCGCCCCGCCCGCCGTGGACGACGAGGGCCGGTTCGAGCATCCGCTCCTGGCCGCGCCCCCGAGTCTCGCGCTCTGGCGCGCACCCACGGACAACGACCGCATCGGCGGGATGGGGGCGCGCTGGGTCGGGCAGGGGCTCGATCGGCTCGAGCGACACCTCGTCGGGATCGACCGGTCGGAGGCCGGCGACGGCGTCACGGTCCGCTGGGACGTCCGGACCGGGGCGGGCCTGGGCATCCCGCACACCCAGTCGTTCCACCCGGTGGCCGGCGGCGGCGTCCGGATCGACGAAGAAACCGTGATCCCGGCGGAACTGAGCGATCTCGCCCGCGTCGGGACCGTCCTCGAGACGGTCGCCGGCCTCGAAGAGCTCACCTGGTTCGGCAGCGGTCCCCACGAGACCTACCCGGATCGGAAGGCCTCGGGCCTCGTCGGCCGGTGGCACGAAACGGTGACCGGGCACATCACGCCCTACGTCCGGCCCCAGGAGACCGGCGGCCGGGCCGACACCCGCTGGCTGCGGCTCGACGATGGCGGCGGCCGGGGCTTCCGAGTCGTCCTCGACCGCCCGCGCCAGGTATCGGTCGGCCATCATCGCGCGGCCGATCTCGCCGCAGCCGGCCACGACGTCGAGCTCGTCCCGCGGCCGGGCACGATCGTGCATCTCGACGCCGCCCACCGCGGCCTCGGGACCGCGAGCTGCGGTCCGGACACGCTGCCGGAGTACCTGGTCGGACCGGGGACCTATCGCTGGTCGTGGTCGCTGCTGCCGCTCGACGAGGGCTGAGCATGGCCATCCATTTCGATCCCGCCGACCGGACCTTCCACCTCCGCAACGAGCGGATCAGCTATCTCATCCAGATCGGCGAGAACGGCACGCTCCTCCATCTGTTCCTGGGTCCGGCCCTCGCCCCGGGTCGGTCGTACGCGCACCTCGCCGGCGAGCCGTTCCGGGGCTTCGGCAATCGGCTGGGTGAGTTCAGCGCGCTCGAGCTCCCGACGTATGGCCTCGGCGACTATCGCGTGCCTGCCATCACCGTCGAGCAATCGGACGGCTCCACGGTTCTCGATCTCGCCTACGCGAGCCACCGCATCCTGCCCGGCAAGCGGCCGATCGCCGGCCTCCCGTCCACCTACGTGGAGTCGGACGAGGAGGCCGAGACGCTCGAGATCGTCCTCCTCGACGAGCCCAGCGGCACCGAGGTCCGCTGCTCGTACACGATCTTCCGCGACGTCCCCGCGATCGCCCGAAACGTGCATATCCGGAACACGGGCAAGCGCAGCCTCCGCCTGCGCACCGTCATGAGCGCCTCGCTCGACCTGACCGACCGCGATTGGGAGCTCGTCCATCTGAGCGGTGCGTGGGCGCGCGAACGCCACGTGGTCGGCCACCCGCTCGCGCCGGGCCGGATGTCAGTGGGCAGCCAGCGCGGCGCATCGGGCCACGAGCACAACCCCTTCCTCCTCCTGCGGCGGCCGTCCACGACCGAGACCGCCGGCGAGGCGATCGGCCTGAGCCTCGTCTACTCGGGCAACTTCGTCGCCGAAGCTGAAGGCGACGCGTTCGGGGGCGCCCGGCTGCGGATCGGCATCGACCCCGAGACGTTCGCGTGGACGCTCGAGCCGGGCGCGGAGTTCAGCGCGCCCGAGGCGGTCCTGGTCTACTCGTCGACCGGCCTGGGCGACCTGAGCGAGGCCTACCACCGACTGTATCGCGAGCGGCTTGCTCGCGGCGCCTGGCGCGATCGGCCCCGACCGGTGCTCATCAACAACTGGGAGGGCACCTACTTCGCGTTCACCGAGGACAAGCTCGTCGAGATCGCGACGGTCGCGCACGACCTGGGGGTCGAGCTCTTCGTCCTCGACGACGGGTGGTTCGGCGCGCGGGACGACGACACGACCTCGCTCGGCGACTGGTTCGTGGACACGCGCAAGCTCCCGAACGGCGTGACCGGGGTCGCGGACCGGATCGTGGCCCTCGGCATGAGCTTCGGGCTGTGGATCGAGCCCGAGATGGTCAGCCCGCGGAGCCAGCTCTTCGAAGCGCACCCGGACTGGGCGATCGGGGTGCCCGGCCGGCCGCGCACGGAGGGCCGCCAGCAGCTCGTGCTCGACATGGGCCGTCCGGAGGTCGTCGACCACCTCTTCAGCGTCCTCGCGGAGGTCCTCCGGAGCGCCCCGATCTCCTACGTGAAATGGGACATGAACCGCAACATCACCGAGCCGTACAGCGCCGCCCTGCCGCCCGATCGCCAAGGCGAGTTCTTCCATCGCTACATCCTCGGGGTCTACGACCTGTACGGGCGGTTGAACGCGGCGTTCCCGGAGATCCTCTTCGAGTCGTGCGCCGGCGGCGGCGGCCGGTTCGACCCTGGGCTTCTCGCGTACGCGCCGCAGGGCTGGACGAGCGACGACACGGACGCGGTGGAGCGACTGCGGATCCAGTGGGGCACCTCGCTCGTGTACCCGCTGAGCTCGATGGGCGCGCACGTCTCGGCCGTCCCGAATCACCAGGTCGCGCGCCTGGCGCCGCTGGCCACGCGTGCCGCGTCGGCGTTCTTCGGGGTCTTTGGCTACGAGCTCGACGCGACGGCGCTCACGGAGGACGAGCGGCGCGAAGTCGCCGACCAGGTGGCGTTCTACCGCGCCCAGCGCGACCTGCTCCAGCGCGGCCGGTTCCTGCGCCTCGTGAGCCCATTCGAGGGCGACGGGAACGAGACCGCCTGGATGTGCGTGGCCGCGGACACGCGCCGCGCGATCGTGGGGTTCTATCGCGTCCTCAATCGGCCGAACCCCGGCCCTCGCCGGCTGCGCCTGCGCGGACTCGACCCGGCGACGACATACCGGGTCTCGGTCTGGCCGACGTCAGGGGACAGCATCGAACGGGCGAACACCCTGGTCCGCGGCGGCGACGACCTCATGGCGGCCGGGCTGTCCCTGGACGTGGAGAGCGAGGAGGCGAAGCAGCAGGGCGACTTCCTGGCCCGGGTGTTCATCCTCGAGGCGACCGGAGCGCTCTGACCCGAGCGGGACCAAGCGCCGGCAGCCGACACGCCGCGGACAGGCCGAATGGTCCTCGACGGGCCGTTCGCGACGGCGTACCCTGACGCTCCGCGTGTATGGCGCCGGAGTGGTCCCCTTCGTGTCGCCGGCTCGCGGGCCGCTCTGGGGGTGGCGTCGATGCCCACCGCCGAATCATCCAGCGCCCTGTTCGAGCGCGCCCTGGACACCTACGACGACCTCGCGTCGCGCCACAGGCGCAGGCGTCCACCCGGTCCCGCCGAGCCGTCCATGATCCTGGCCCGGCGCCAGCTGCTCATCACCCGTTCCCGGTGCGAAGAGTGGATCGTGCCCC
>DASVIK010000193.1:0-10232 GCA_036382135.1 Candidatus Limnocylindrales bacterium
CCGCGATGCTTGGCCTCTGAGATGAGTGACTGGTCGGGAACGGAGTAGACCTCGTCAATGATGCCGTACGCCTTGGCATCCTCGGGCGACATGAAGTTGTCGCGCTCGGTGTCCTTGATGATCTTCTCGACCGTCTGGCCCGTGTGCTCGGCCAGGATCTCGTGCAGCCGCTCGTTGAGCAGCTCGAGCTCCTTGACCTGGATGAACACGTCCGGCGTGTTGCCGCGGAAGCCGCCCGAGCCCTGGTGGATCATGATCCGGCTGTTGGGCAGCGAGTAGCGCTTGCCCTTCGCGCCGGCCGCCAGCAGGACCGACGCCATGCTCGCCGCCATGCCCAGGCAGATCGTGCTGACGGGGGCGCGGACGTACTGCATCGTGTCGTAGATGGCCAGCCCGGCCGTCACGATGCCGCCCGGCGAGTTGATGTAGAGGTAGATGTCCTTCTCCGGGTCCTCCGAGTCGAGGAACAGCAGCTGGGCGATGATGAGATTCGCCATGTGGTCCTCGACCTGGTCGCCGAGGAAGATGATCCGCTCACGGAGCAGCCGCGAGTAGATGTCGTAGGCGCGCTCACCACGGCTCGACGACTCGATGACCATCGGGACGAGCATCTGGGATCTCCTGTGGGCTGGGGCTGGGCCGCGGTCGGCGTTCGATGCGCTTGTCGATCAGGCGGATGGGACGGATTCGGCCCGCTCGGGTGACGCTGCGTCGCCCTCGTCGGCCGCGGGGCTCTGGCCGGCCGGGTCGACGGCGTCGGTCGGGCCGACGTCCGCTCCGGCGGCGCCGGTCTCGGCATGGGGGATGGCCGGGTGCTCGGGATGGGCGGCAAGCCAGCCATCCACGAGCCCTTCGACGGTCTGGGTCCGGCGCAGCGTGCTCCGGATGAAGTTCCGGCCACGCTGCGATTCGAAGTAGGCGAGGGTCTTGGTGTCGCCGCGATAGCGCTCGCGAGCCTGGGCCACCTCGGCCGCGACGTCCTCGTCGCTCACGACGACACCCTCGCGCTCGGCCATCTCCGAGAGGACGAGGAGGGTCTTCACCCGCGTGTCGGCGCGCGGACGGAACTCCGCGTGGAGGTCGGCCTCGGTCTGCTTGGTCACCTTGAGGTAGGCCTCCTCGGTGATCCCCTGCCGGGCGAGCGTGGTGCGGAACTCGCCGTGCATGACCTCGACCTCCTGGTCCACGAGGATGTCGGGGAGCTCGAGCGTGGCGTTGGCGATCGCGTACTCGATGATCCGGTCGCTGAAGTCGTGGCGGGCCCGGTCGAGGGCGTTCCGTTCGAGACGGGCCTTGACGTCCGCGCGCAGCAGGGCGAGCGTCGGGTACTCGCCCATCGAGCGCGCGAATTCGTCGTCGGCGTCGGGCAGCACCTTCGCCCGGAGGTCCTTGAGGTCGACCTCGAAGTGGGCCTGCTGGCCGGCCAGGGCCGCCTCAGCGTAGTCGTCGGGGAACGTGATGTCGAAGGCGGTCGACGCACCGGCCGACAGCCCGACGAGATGGTCCTCGAAGCCCGGGATGAGGCGCTCCTCGCCGATGATGAGGGGCATCCGATCGGTGGATCCGCCGTCGAACGGCTCGCCGTCCTTTGTCCCCCGATAGGCGATGATCGCGTAGTCGCCCTTCTGGGCCGGTCGGTCGGCGGCGGTCAGCGCCGCGTTCTGGTCGCGCAGCTCCTCGATGACCGTGTCGACCTTGGCCTCGTCGATCTTCTCGATCTCGGGCGCGAACTTGAAGTCGCGGTAGTCGCCCAGCTGCACCTCGGGCGGCACCTGGACGGTCGCCTTGAAGATGACCGGCTTGCCCGCCTCGGCCTGGACCACTTCGACGGACGGGTCGGCGAGCGGCACGATCGACTTCTCGCGGATGGCCGCGCGGAACGCGTCGGAGACGAGATGCTCCATCGCCTCGTCGACGATCGCCTCCGGACCGAGTTGACGCTCGAGCACGGCACGCGGCGCCTTGCCCGGCCGGAAGCCGGCGATGCGCGTGCGCCGGGACAGGCGCCGGACCGCGTCCGCGATCGCCTGGTCGAACCGCTCCGGGGGGAGCTCGATCTCGAGCAGGACCGAACTCTTGGGGGCCGTGCTGGTCGTGACGTTCATCGGTGCGAAGTATACGGGCGGAGGGCCCGCGGGCCGGTCCGCCAGCCGCACCGCCCGCTGGGGCGGCCTCGACGCGCGGTCCGCGAGGCCGGACGTCGTCCCTGGTGGGCGAACAGAGACTCGAACTCTGACGCCGCTTGCGCGGCACCGGCTCCTAAGGCCGGCGCGTCTGCCATTCCGCCATTCGCCCGCGGGGAGTCTAGCGGGCGGGGCGCTCCCCGTTCGTCCGGCGCTTCGCCGTGGGGGCGTCCTTCGGCGCGTCCGACCCGCCGGCGTTCGCGCCCGCGTTCGACCCCGCGCCCTCGCGGGCCCCGGCGACCTCCGCCCAGCGCGCGCGTGCCTTCCGCGCGGCGGCCTCGAACGATCCGGCGCCGGCGGCCTTGGGATCGAACAGCTCCTGTGCGAGCTGGCGGCCGACGCGCTTCGTCACGGGCCCGAGTACCTGGCCGGCGAGCTGGGATGCCGTCGCACCCAGGTCGCGCGAGCGGCGTTCCGGGGCCTTGGCCTCGAGGTAGTCGGCGAACTCGCGTTCGATCGTGCCCCGCACCCTGTCCCCATCGGAGCCGAGCTTCCGGAGCGTCTTGTCGACCTCCTTCGGGAGCATCGACTTGGGCAGCTCGGCGTCGGGCCCGCGGACCGCCCGGACGACCCGGCGCACGACGCGCCTCGGCCCGCCCGCCACGACGAAGATCGCCCCAGCGGCGAGGCCGGCCGTCTTCGCCGGCGCTCGGCGGATCTTGGCGGGGATGTCGACCGCAGCCCGAGCGGAGGCCTCGAGTCGGACGATTTCCTCCTCGAGCGTCCCCCGGCTGGCTACGGCCGCGGCCCGAGCGGCGTCCGTTCGCGCACCCACTCGATGGTCTCCTTCGTGGTATCGATGGTCTGGCTCGGCCAGAACCGGGCCTTGAGGGCGTCTCCGTCGACCCCGAAGCGCATCAGCGCCCGGGCGACGAGGGCGATCCAGACGATGCTTGCGACCGCGATGCCCAGGGCGACCCCGGGTCCCGATCCGAATCGGATGGCACTGAGAGCGCCGAGCGCGACGCCCGCGATGGCCCCCCCGAAGAGACCGCCGATCGCTCCGGCGCCGCCGGCCGCCCGAAGCCCGAGCAGCAGGCCGAGGATCGCCAGCACGGCCGCGCTGAAGATCATCGCCGCGGCCAGCGGCCGGAACCCCGCCTCGACGTTCGGCAGCACCGACGCGCCGAGCCGCGTCCAGGCCTCGTTGGTCAACGCGAGGCCGAGGACGACGGCGAGGACGATCCCGACCCCGACGCTCACGACGATCGCCCGGCCGACGCTCGAACCCGATACGCCGAGGGCGACGACGATCGCGGTCAACGCGACGGCCACGCCGAGTTCGGTGAACAGGAGCACGCTCCAGCCGATCGAGCCGAACAGCCACTCACCCAGGAACAGCAGCAGCCCGATCGGGAAGAAGAATCCGAGAAGGACGAGGATGCCGGCCGCGGCGCCGCCGAGAGCCGCGACGCGCTTGACCTCGTCGCCGATCTCCTCGAACTCGGCGCGGGCGAGGGCGACGTGCGCCTCGGCGAGCCCGCGCGCTGCGTCGATCGTCGCCCTGACCTGCTCGCGCAGGCCAGGCGGTTCGGAGCGTGGCGGCGGGGCCGGCGACGGATCCGGCGGTGGTGGCGGCGATGCGCCGGCGGCTTGATCCGGCGACGCGGGCTGGTCGCTGGCGGGCTGGTCGTCCAGGGTCGGGCTCCCGGGCAGTCGAAGGCTGGCTGGGCGCGTCGGTCGGCGCGTCTGGGACCCGTCGATGATACCAGCGGGTGCCGCCCCATCACCGGCGTCCGAGCGGCGAGGACGGCCGGGCGAGCTCAGCCGGCCAGGCGGCCGGTGACACCGAACCGCTCGGCCGCGTCGAAGAACCCGTACGTCCGCCGAAATCCCGGATCGGTCCGCGGCGCGGGGTGGCCGATGGCCGTGAGCCACAGCTCCCGCTCGAGCTCGTCGATCCGCTCCGAGAGCTCTGCCGGCCCGCGCGGCACGGGGATGTCCGCATACGTCCGGCGTCCGGCCGGGAAGCGGACCGCATCGTCCGGGAGCCGGGGCAGGAACGCGAGCACGAGGCGCGCGTGGCCGAGCGCCGCGAGGTGCCACGCCTCGGGCCGGCGAAGGTTGCTCCCGCGCGGGCGGATGCGAGCCTCGGCGGCGGCCTCGGCACGGGCGAGCTCGCCGTCCCGCCGCCGATCGGCGTCCCGTCCGGCGCCGCGGGTCGGGGCACGGTGCGGGCCGGCGTGATCGGCCAGCGCGTTCGGCCAGCTCGCGTCCGAACCGGCCGCCCGGATCGAGCCATGCTGGCCAACGAGGTAGCGCAGTTCGGCCGTCCCGGCCGCGTCGGCCCGCAGCCAGCCGCGGAACCCGTGCTGGATGCCCTCGAGATGGACGAGGGTCGCATCGGCCAGGAAGTCCGCTCCCCCGGACGGCAGTTCTCCGTCGGCTGCGACCGCATCGAGGAGCTCGCGCGTCCGCCGGACGACGGCGACGAGCCGGTCGAACTGGGAGAAGCCGGAGTCACCGAGCTCTGCCATCGTCGTCCATGGTCGCACGCCGTGACGCGGGCGAGCCAGCCCCGCCCGACGGGGGTGCTTCACAGAGCGTCGGCCTGCCGGACGCTCGACGAGAGCCGCGCGATGGTCCCGCGGCACGGGGCCTGAAGGTACCGCCGGCCCTGCGTTACGCTGCCCCGATGCCCGGCCGGTCAGCCCGCGAACTGCTCTCGGCGGAGGTCCTCTCGATCGGCTCCGAGCTGACCGTCGGCGAGACGCGCGACACGAACGGCGGCGAGCTCGCCCGTTCGCTGACCGAGGCAGGCGTCCGGGTCCAACGGCTCCAGGCACTCCCCGACGACCTCGAGGCGGTCACGGGCGCGTTCCGGGTCGCCCTCGGCCGAGCGGATCTCGTGGTCTCGACCGGCGGTCTCGGCCCGACTCCCGACGACCTCACCCGCGAGGCCATCGCGGCCGCCTGCGCCGAGATCCCGGACGTGGATCCGGACCTGGAGGCATGGCTGCACGGGCTCTGGGCGCGGCGTGGGATGCCGTTCCCGGCGATCAACCTCAAGCAGGCCTGGCGCATCCCCTCGGCCCGCGCGATCCCGAACGGCAACGGCACCGCGCCGGGCTGGTGGGTCGAGCGGCCCGATGGGCGGGTGATCGTCGCCCTGCCGGGGCCGCCGCGCGAGATGCGGCCCATGTGGCACGACTGGGTCGTGCCCCGGCTGCGCGGCCTGGGTCTGGGCACCGACGTCGCCCGGACCACGTACCGACTGGCCGGGATCGGCGAATCGGCCGTCGCGGACCTCCTCGGCGAGGAGATCCTGCGGGCGCCGAACCCGATCGTCGCGACGTACGCGAGGCAGGATGCCGTCGACGTCCGGATCAGCGCGCGGGCCGCCGGCGACCGGTCCGCGGCGCAGCTCGTGGCGGCCGCGGCGGAGACCGTTCGCGAACGCCTGGGCGACCGCATCTGGGCGACCGGGGAGACGACCTGGGGAGAGGCGATCGGCGCGCGCCTGGACGAGCTCGGCTGGACCCTCGCCACGCTCGAGACCGGTACGGGCGGCACGTTCGCCCACCTGCTCGGTCCGCTGCCCCGGCTCACCACGGCCGAGGTCCGCACCACGGCGCCGGGCACGCTCGTCGAGCTTGCCCGGGCGATCCGCCGGGCCTCGGCGACCGATGTGGGCCTCGCCGTCCGGGCTCGCCCGCGGAGCGGCGACACGGCGGTGAGCGTCGCCGTCGTGACCGGGAGCGGGACCCACCGCGAGTCGCGCCTGGCCTTCCTGGGCGGCGAGCAGGGTCGTCAGCGAGCCGCCCTTGCCGCGGCCGACATCCTGCTCCGTCGACTCCGGGCGGGCTGAGCGAGCTCCCGCGGGCCCCTACCGGCGCGCGATGCGGGCGAGGCCCTCCCGGTCGAGGATGACGATCGCGTCGCGCTCGAGCCGCAGGAGCCGATCGTCGGCGAAGATCCCGAGCAGCTTGTTCACGCTCTGCCGGGTCGCGCCGATCATCGACGCCAGGTCGCTCTGGGTGAGTCGCGCATCGAGCCTGACCGCCCCGTCGTCGGCGGCCGTCCCCTGGCTTGCGGCGAGATGCGTCAAGCGGGCGGCGAGCCGGCCGGTGATGTCGAGGAAATGGAGCTCCTGGACGTGCGTGGTCAGGCGCCGGAGCTCCGCCGCGAGGGCCGCCAGGAGCGCGTCGCGGAGGGCGGGCTCTCCGGCGATGAGATCCCGGAAGCGTGGGCGGGCGAGGGCCAGCGTCTCGGTCGGCTCGAGCGCCGTCGCCGTCGCCGAGCGCGGCGCGCCGTCGAGCAGCGCGAGCTCGCCGAAGAAGTCACCCGCGTTCACCGTCGCGATGATCGCCTCGTCGCCCTCCTCGGACGGCAGGCTGATCTTGACGGCGCCGGAAGTGACCACGAACAGGGCGTCGCCCGGGTCGCCCTGGTGGAAGAGCACCTCGCCCCGCCGGAAGCGGCGCGTGCGCATCTCGCGGGCGAGGCCGACGAGGTCCGCCTCGCCGAGCCCCGCGAACAGCGGACAGCGGGCCAGCGCGGCGACGACTGGGTCCCGGTCGATCGTGCGGTCGATCGTGCGATCGTCCATGTGCGCACCGTACCCCAGGGCTGAGTCTGCGCGCTCTGCTCTTGAGGATATCCCGCCCGACTGGTGCCGTGCACCGCGATCCTGGATCCTGCGACGTGTCGGCTGGAAGACAGACGGAACGTCGGCACGTGGCTGCCGGCCGTCGCCGGACTCCGTCACCATCGCGTCATGACCTCCCCGAGCCGGTCGGATAGTTTCGCGTGCGCCTGACTGTCATCGGGTGCGGCCCCGCCGCTCCGCAGGCCGATACGCCCGCGTCCGGCCTCCTCGTCGAGTCCGGGCCGACCGCGATCCTCCTCGATTGCGGGTATGGCGTCGTCGGCCGATTGCGTGCCGTCGCCGATCCGCTCGGCCTCACCGGCGTGATCATCGGCCACCTCCACGCCGACCACGCCCTCGATCTCGCGGCGCTGCGCTACCTGCATCCATGGCCCGGGCTGCCGGCCGGTCGTCCCACGGTCTGGCTGCCACCGGGTGGACGGGCGCACCTCACCGCGCTCGCCGGGGTCATGAGCGAGCGGGCGTCCTTCTTCGACGATGCGTTCGATGTCCGCGAATACCAGGACGGCCAACCGTTCCGGCTCGGCGGCCTGGCCATCACCCCGCACGCGACCCAGCATTACGTGCCCGCCTTCGCGATGAGCGTGCGCGATCCGGACGGGACGCAGATCGTCTACTGCGGCGACAGCGGACCGACCGACAGGCTCGTGGAGATCGGACGGGACGCCGACCTCCTGATCGAGGAGGCGACGCTCGCCTCGGCCGCCGAGGACGAGCCCAGGCGCGGCCACTCCACGGCCGGAGAGGCGATCGCGATCGCCGTGCGGGCCGACGCGGCACGCCTCCTGCTCACCCATTTCCCCTCGGCTCGCCGGCCGGACCTGGTGGCCATCGCCGCCCGCACGGCCGCCATCCCGGTCGAGGTCGCCCATCCGGGCCTGCGGCTCGAGGTCGCCCGTCAGGCCGGCGTACGTGCCCCGCTTGCCGATCCGGGCGCCTCGAGTCGCGCGACCCGGTCACGGATGGGTGCAGCGCCGGGATCGTCGCCGAGCAGCACGAGCGCCGTCCGCCAGTAGCCGACGGCCTCGACGACCGCGCCCACCGCGAGGGCGGCGTCGGCGGCCTGTTCGAGGAGCGGCACCGCGCGTTCCCGATCGCCGGCCGCGGCCCGGTGCTGGGCCAGCGTGCCGATCGGCGGGGGCGGCTCGAGGCCCTCGAGGTGGTCCGCGAGCTTGCCGTGCAGGTCACGCCGGCGCGAGGCGAGCGTCGACGCGTAGGCCACGTCCCGGATGAGCGGGTGGCGGAACCGCCACTCGGTCGACCCTTCCGTCGGCCCGACCACCGCGGCGGCGGCGAGTGCCGCGAGGGGCGCCTCGACCGAGCTCCGGCCCATGAGCAGGGCGACCAGGGCCGGCTCGAAGGTCATCCCGACCACCGAAGCGACCTGGAGGATCCAGCGCGAACCGGCCGGCAGCCCGTCGATCCGTGCCCCGAGGAGCGCCCTCAGGTTGACCGGGACGCGACCCACGCCATCGGCGTCGCGCAGGTGGAGGCGTCCGGCGCGCGTGACGAGAGCATCGTCCTCGAGGAGGGCGCGGACGGTCTCGCCGACGAAGAGCGGGTTGCCCGCCGTCCGGTCGTGGAGGCGGACGATGGCCTCGTCGTCCAGCTCGGCACCGGCGATCGAGGCCGCCAGCCGTTCCGTGCCGGCCGTGTCGAGGCCGGCGAGCGTCATCGTCTCCACGTGGTCGTTCTCCGCCCAGGGCGGCAGCGACGTCGGGCGGGTCGTGACGAACACGGTCATCGGCAGGTCGGCGACGGTCCGCAGCAAGCGGTCCACGAGTGGCTCGCTCGACGCGTCCATCCAGTGCAGGTCGTCGATGACGAGCGCTCGCGGTCCGGCGAGCTCGACCAGGCGGCGCACGTAGCGCTCGCTCACCTCGCCCAGGTCGTGCCGGATCTCGGCCGGGTCGGCCGGCACGAGGGCCGCTTCGGCTTCCCAGCCCGAGAACGCCGCGTCGCGCGCCACGGCCGCGATGCCGCCGGCGAAGCGGCGGGCGCTCGCTTCATCGATGTCGTCGGAGAACAGCAGGCGACGCGCGTAGGCGCCCGAGTCCGTCCCGGCCTCGTCGGCCACGCGCTGGGCGAACATCCGGGCGAAGCCGTAGGACTCGCCCGTCGTGTAGGAGAGGTTTTCGATCCAGGTCCACGCGAACCCGAGGCCGCGTGCCTCCTCTTCGAGGTCGGCGACGAGCCGGGTCTTGCCGATCCCCGCATCGCCGATCACGACCACGACATGTCCCCGGCCCGTGCGACGCGTGGCCTCGAGGGTCTCGCGCAGACGGGCGCGGTCCGCGGCGCGGCCGATGAGCAGGCCGTGACCGGCCCCTCCGACCAGCCGGTGCAGGCGCTCGCCGCGCAGGCGACTGATCCGGACCGGGGTGGACCGGCCGCGGACCCGGCGCTCGCCGACGACCTCGACCTCGAGCCGGTTCCGGGCGGCCCGCACGCTCGCTTCGTCGAGCAGCGTCTCGCCGGGATCGGCAAGCTCCTGGAGGCGCATCGCCGTCGTGACGGTCTCGCCGGTGACCGCGAGGTCGCTCGCCTCGCCGACCGAACGCGTCTGGGCGACGACCTCGCCGGTCGCGATCCCGACCCGCAGGCGGAGCGAGGCCTCCCCGCGCACGGCCGCCGCACGATCGAGCGTCGCGGTCATCTCGATCGAGCACAGCGCCGCGCGAACGGCGTCGTCATCGTGGGCCCCCCGGGCGCCGAAGAGGGCGAAGACCGCGTCGCCGATGAACTTCTCGACGATGCCGCCGTAGCGCTGCACCGCCCCGGCCATGAGCCCGAACGCCTCCTCGATCCGGGCGGCGACCTCCTCCGGATCGAGCTCGCTCACCAGGCGCGAGTAGTCGACGATGTCGGCGAAGAGCGCAGTGACGATCCGCCGGTCGCCGGGTTCGGCTCGCGCGGCGAGCGCCCCAGCCCGCGCGCCAGCGCCGAGCGGGCGCCCGCACTGGTCGCAGAATCGGGCACGGACCGCGTTCGCCTCGCCACAGGCGGGGCACTGCAGCCGAGCGTCGCTCTCCCGTCGCCTCCGTTCCATCCCGGCCCGATGGTACGACGCGGCCCGTGCGCCGCGTCACCGCGGCGCCGGCTCACCCCGGCGCCTTCGCTCGGGAGTCCTGCTCCGTGCGCCGCGTCACCGCGGCGCCTTCGCTCGGGAGTCTCAGGAGATCGTCAGCACCGGCTGCTGGGCCGAGGCCGCGCGGACACTCATCCGGGCGGCGACGATCCGGGCCAGCGCCTCGAGGGCCTGGGCCGCCGGGCCCGGTTCGCGCTGGGCGACCGCGGGGATGCCCACGTCGCCACCCTGGCGGACCGTGACGTCGATGGGGATCCCGCCGAGGTATTCGATCCCGTGGCTCTGCGCGAACCGTTCGCCGCCGCCACGGCCGAAAATCTCGGTCGCCTCGCCGCAGTGCGGGCAGACGAAC
>DASVIK010000194.1:0-3236 GCA_036382135.1 Candidatus Limnocylindrales bacterium
CGCCCAGTACCGGATCGACCGTCTCGATACCGTCCGGGTCCTGGCCGATCCTCTTCGCCTGCGGCTCCTCGAGGCGATGGCGGGCCAGCTCGACCATCCCTGGTCGGTCAAGGAGCTCGCCAGGGCGCTGGGTGAGCCGCCGACCAAGCTCTACTACCACGTCAACCTGCTCGAGGAGCACGGCCTGCTCGTGGTCACGGGCAGCCAGCTCGTCTCGGGCATCCTCGAGAAGCGCTACCAGCCCGTCGCCGCGAACATCGCCGTCGATCGGGCACTCCTCACGGCGGGCGACACCGGCGTGGACGAGGCGCTCCACTCGATCCTCACCACGATCTTCTCGACGGCCGAGCAGGACATCCAGGCGGCCGTCCGGTCCGGCGTCGGCAGTCTCCACGCCGGCGACGAGGGCGACCGCGAACGGATCGTGCTCTCCAAGGGCCTCGACCGGCTCACGCCGGCGCAGGCCGAGGCGTTCCGCCAGCGCCTCCAGGCGCTCATCGCCGAGTTCGGCAGTGCGCCCGATGGCACGGACGTGGCCAAGAGCGACGGACGACTGCACGGCCTCGTGATCGCGTTCTACCCGATGGTCGAACCCCTCTCCCCCAAGACCCGCCGGCCGCGTGCCGCCCGGACCCCGAAGGAGCCCACTCGATGACCGATTCTCCGGCCGCGCTCGGCGCGCGCAGCGTCCTCCGGATCCCCGATTTCCGCCGCCTCTGGACGGCGCAGGGCATCTCCGACATCGGCGATGCCGTGACGAACCTCACCCTGCTCATCGTCGTGATCCGGCTGACCGGGTCGACGGCAGCGCTCGCTGCGATGGCGATCGCCCTGGCGGTCCCGGCGATCGTCGTCGGGCCGGTCGCCGGCGTGTTCGTCGATCGCTGGGACCGGCGCCGGGTCATGCTGGCCTCGGACCTCGTCCGCGCGGGCATCGTCCTCGGCTTCATCCTCGTCAGCTCCCTCGATCGGCTGTGGCTCATGTACCTGCTCGCGGTGGCCCACGCGACCGTCGGCACGTTCTTCACGCCGGCCCGCATGGCGCTCGTGCCCCGCATCGTCGGGACGCCCGGGCTGATGGCCGCCAACTCCCTGAACCAGCTGACCCGGATGCTCGCCGGCGTCCTCGGGGCAGGGCTGGCGGGTGTGCTCGTCGGGATCGTCGACGTCACGTGGCCGGCGTTCGTCATCGACGCCTCGACCTTCGCCCTCTCGTTCCTCATCGTCCTGCGGGTCCGCACGAGCGGCCGGGTCGAGGCCGCCGCCCACGGGACGGCGGGCGCGCAGGGCGTGCTCGGTCAGCTCGGCGAGGGGCTCGCGATCATCGCCCGCTCGCGGATCCTGATCGGGACGATGGTCGGGGCGGGTGTCGCGATGCTCGGCCTGGGCGCCGTCAACGTGCTCTCGGTGCCGCTCATGATCCGGGTCCTCGGCGTGCCGACGACCTGGCTGGGGGCCATCGACGGCGCACAGACCGCCTCGATGATCATGGCCGCCGCGCTGGTCGCCGCGATCGCCGCGCGGGTCCGACCCACCCACATCGTGGTCATCGGCCTGGCCGGGATCGCCGTCTTCATCGGCCTCGTGGCCGGCGTGACGAACGTCTGGCAGGTCATCGCGCTCCTCTTCATCGTCGGCTGGTTCGTCATGCCACTCCAGGCGTCGATCGGCACGCTCGTCCAGAGCGCCACCGACGACAGCCACCGCGGCCGCGTCGCCGCGACGCTCCACGCGGTCATGGCGGCGGCGAGCGTCCTGTCGATGGGGCTCGCCGGCGTCTTCGGCGACATCGTCGGGATCCGGCCGGTGTTCGTCATCGCGGGCGTGGTCGTCGGCCTCGCGGCGATCGGTGCGCTGGTCGTATTCCGGGGCGCCCCGGTCGACGTCGCCCAGCCTCAAGCGACCCGCGGCGCCGTCGCGGATCCGGACGGCGGGGCCGTTCAACCAGCGCCGGCGGTCGATACGGCGGCCTGAGCGGCGGCTGGCCCCGCCGAACTGCGGGATGCGCGCCCAGAGCGCACTACGCGACCAGGCCGCCCTGAGGACCCGCGAAGACGGCCACCCGAAGGCGCACCTGAGCGTGACCGCGCTTGCTCCGATGCACCTGGGCGACCTGCGAACCCGCCTACTGCTCCACGGGCACGCATAGGGCAGTCGGCCGGGCCTTCGTCGGGCGTAACGCTCCCCGGAGGCGCAGGTCGCAGTTCGGCCGGCCACGTCGAGGGTCTTCGACAGCCGGCCACACAGGGAGTCGCCGATCGCCATGCGTCCGGAAAGCACGAAAGCCCCGGTGCAGCCGGGGCTTTCGTGCTGGGAGGAGGGTCGTGGCAGGTCAGGCCTGCGGGATGGGGATCAGCGGGCGAAGAGCGCCTGGAGGCGCAGCGTGATCCGTCGGTCGGTCTCGCGATCCAGGCGATTGACCCGGGAGACGAGTCGCGCTCGCTCCGCGTCCTTGAGGATCTCGGCCTGGCGAAGCCGGGCGAAGTTGTAGTCGTCCATCCGAAGCACCGTCTGTTCCTCCTTTCGTTCATCTCCCCGATCGTGGGGGCAAGACGAACAATGGAGTCTCAGGTGCCGGAGCTGACCCGGCGTCGGTGGTCAGCCGGCGTGGCGGACCGTCGTCTCTTCGGGGTCGTCATCCGTCCATGTCCGTGCTGGAGGCGGATCCGGACCGGGCCGTTCGCGGCGAGGACCGGAGGAGGGCGCGCGCGGGCGGCGCCCGGGGTCGTTCCATGTCCGGGGCTGCGTGGCCGGAGGCGCTCAGCTCGGCGCGGCGATGTCCCGTTGCGGGAACCGGACCAGGGCGAACGCGATGGCCACGGCCGCGATGGCGACCAGGATGACGAGATCGGCCGGATCGGACCGCCCGGCGAGCACGGCGGGCGCCCGGACGTAGTGGAAGAGCGACAGCGGCTGGAGGCCCCGGGCGTCGGGCCAGAGGGAGCCGAGGACGTCGATGAAGTAGCTCGCCAGGAGGTAGCCGAGGCCGATGCCCAGGGCGGGCGTGAGCCGGTCGAACGACGCCGAGGCCGCGAGGCAGACGGCGCCGAATGCCGAGAAGAGGACGACGCCGGATAGCCACAGGGCGGCGAGCGCGCCGACGTCCAGCTCCCGCGCCACGCCCCACAGGGTGGCCGCCACGACGGTCCCCACCATGAAGGCGGCCAGCGAGATCGCGATGAAGGCCACGGTCGCCGCGTAGAGGGTCAGGATCAGGCTGCGGCGGGAGATCGGCC
>DASVIK010000195.1:0-1886 GCA_036382135.1 Candidatus Limnocylindrales bacterium
GTCGATCACCTTCTCGGCCCTGACGGTCATCGCGGCGCTCGTGAGCCTCGTCCTCGCCCAGTTCGCCTTCTACCAGAGCCTCGGGCCGGCCCTCGCGATCGGCATCGGCCTCATGCTGCTCGCCGGCCTCACGCTCCTTCCGGCACTCCTCGCCATCTTCGGACGGGCGGTCTTCTGGCCGACCGGCACGACCCTCCGGACCCACGAACGTCCCGGCCTCTGGGATCGCGTCGGCGTGATCGCCACCCGGCGACCGGGCCTGACCCTCGTGTCCGGGGTCGTCCTCTTCGTCGGCCTGGGCGCCACGCTCATGACGACCGGCGTGGCGGGCTTCGGCAACGTCACCTCGAGCCCAAGCGGCACGGACTCAGGCGCCGGGTCAGCGCTCATCCAGAGCCACTTCCCCTCGTCGAACACGAGCCGGAGCGCCGTGCTCATGCAGTTCCCGACATCGGTCTGGGACACCCCGTCCGTGCTCGCCGTCGCCCAGGATGGACTCGCGGGCCTGTCGGAGTTCAGCGGTCTCGTCGGACCGCTCGATCCCAACGGGGTCCCCCTCACGACCGACCAGCTGACCCAGCTGCACACGACCCTGGGGCCGGCGCGGCAGCTCCCCGCCGCGCCCGCGACGACCGCGGTCCCGCTCCAGCTCTACGACGCGTACCGGACGACGGGGCAGCTCATCAGCCCCGACGGTCGCACGATCCAGTTCTCCGTCGAATTCGCGCACGGCGACTCGTCGAGTCCGGCGGTCCTGGACGCGGTCCCGGCGACGCGTGCGAACGTGGAGCGGGTCGGGCGCGCCGCCGGCGCGTCGGCCTCCGGCTTCTTCGGCCAGGTCGCCTTCGCCTCGGACGTCAGCCATATCTCCGGCACCGACCTCGTCCGGATCATCCCGATCGTGGCCGTGCTCATCGCGCTGCTCCTGGCGGTCGTCCTGCGAAGCCTCGTCGCCCCGCTTTACCTCGTCGCGAGCATCGTCCTCTCGTACCTCGCGGCCCTCGGCCTCGTCGGCATCGTGTTCGTCCACCTCGGCGGGCAGGACGGCATCAACTTCCTCCTGCCCTTCCTGATGTTCGTGTTCCTCATGGCCCTGGGGTCCGACTACAACATCCTGATCATGAGCCGGATCCGCGAGGAGGCCCACGTGCTGCCGCTGCGTGACGCGGTGGCCCGGGCGATCGGGCGGACCGGGAGCACGATCACCACGGCCGGCATGATCCTCGGCGGTACGTTCGCCGTCCTCGCGGTGGCCGGCGGCTCGTCGGGCGGTGGCCAGATCCAGCAGATCGGCTATGGCGTCGCGGCCGGTGTGCTGATGGACACGTTCCTCCTGCGCTCGCTGCTCGTCCCGTCTCTGGTCGTGCTGCTCGGGCGCCGGAACTGGTGGCCGTCCCATCTCGCCCGCGAGCCCAGGGCGGGCGACTAGGCCCTGCCTTCGACCCGGCCGGAGTCGCTTGCTCCTCGGTGACGATGCTGTTACCGTAGCCGCTCGGTTACCGAGAAGGAGGAGAGCTGACATGGCGACAGGCACCGGCACGAAGGCGGACCCGTGGGTGCTCAAGACCCCACCCGGCACGTCCGAGTACTCGATGTATCGCGACGACGCCTCCGATCCGCCGACGATCGTCTGCCAGGTCGGTGGGACCAGGCTCCTCTACGACGCCCGGGCGATCGATGAGCTCCACGCGATGCTCAAGGCCCGCGGCGACTGGATGCCCCTCGGTGGCGCCGATGAGCAGAAGCCCGCGCCGGAAGGCTCCGTCGAGGCCTGGGGCCGCGCCGAGTCGAACCCGCGCGGCGGCTGGTACGGACTCAAGAAGGGTCTCCGGGGCCGGTTCGGCGTCTACATGCCGCCGCTCCTCGAAGCGCTCGGCCTGGCCGAG
>DASVIK010000196.1:0-11824 GCA_036382135.1 Candidatus Limnocylindrales bacterium
CCCGATCGTCATCCGCGATGCCGAGGGCGACGCGCGCGCGGCCTTCGAGGGCATCCTGCGCCACAACGGTCTGACCAAGATCGACGGCGTTCCGGTCCTCGCCGGCCCGCCCGCGGCGATCGCCCGCGAGCTCCGGCCGTACCTCGAGCTCGGCTTCAGCCACGTCATCGCGCGCCTGCCGGCGCCGTACGACCGGGAGACGATCGACCGCATCGGCGAGCTCCGGGCGGCGCTGGCGGACTTCCCGGTTACGGCCTGACGCCATGCGCGTCGTCACGCTGGCCGGCGGAGTCGGCGGGGCGAAGCTCGCGTCGGGGCTCCAGGCGGCCGTCGGCGACGAGCTGACCGTCGTCGTCAACACCGCCGACGACCTGGAACGCCACGGACTCCTCGTCTGTCCCGACCACGACACGGTCATGTACACGCTGGCCGGTCTCGACGACCGGGCCCAGGGCTGGGGGATCCGCGACGAATCGTTCACGGTGGCCGCGATGCTCGAGCGCTACCGGGAGGAGACCTGGTTCCGGCTCGGCGATCGCGACCTCGCCACGCACATCGTGCGCACGGAGCGGATCCGGGCGGGTGCCCGCCTGACGGAGGTCTGCCTGGGGCTCCAGCGCGCGCTCGGAGTCGCCGCGAAGATCCTGCCGATGACCGACGACCCCGTGCGGACGCAGGTCCGCACCGACGACGGCTGGCTCGAGTTCCAGGAGTACTTCGTCCACCGCCACCAGGCGCCCGAGGTACGAGAGGTCCGCTTCGAGGGCATCGAGCGGGCGGAGGCCACGGCCCGGGTGCGGGGCGAGCTCGGCTTCGCCGAGACGATCGTCATCGCGCCGTCGAATCCGATCGTATCCATCGGCCCGATCCTGGCCGTCCCCGGCGTGCGCGACCTCTTCGCCGCCGCTCGGCGGGGCGGGACCCCGGTCCTGGCGGTGAGCCCCATCGTCGGCGGGAAGGCGCTCAAGGGCCCGGCCGACCGGATGCTGGTCAGCCTCGGCCACGAGCCCTCCGCCCTGGGCGTCGCCCGCCTCTATGCCGGCCTCGTCGACGGATTTGTCGTCGATGCCGTGGATGCGGCCCTCGGCCCGGCCGTGGAGGCCCTCGGGATGCGTGTGCTCGTCACGGACACCGTCATGACTGACGACGCGTCTCGCGAGCGGCTGGCCCGCGAGGTCCTCGCCTTCGGGCGCGCCGTCCGCGCCTGACGGGCCGCCCTCCGGCCGGTCGTCGTCTACGATTCGCCCATGCCCGAGCCCCCTCCACCCACCAGCCGGCCCGCGACCCGGGTCATGGTCGTGATCCCGGTCCGCGCGCTCGAAGGGGCGAAGTCGCGCCTCGGCCAGGCGCTCGACGCCGAGGAGCGGCGCGACCTCGTTACGCGGCTCCTCGAGAAGACGATCGCGGCCGCCCGTAGCGCAGCGCGGGTGGACTCGGTGGTGGTCGTGAGCCCGGACGAGGCGACGCTCGCCCTCGCGGTCGCGGCCGGCGCACGGGCCCTCCCGCAGCACGGCGGCGGCCTCAATGCCGCAGTCGAGCAGGCGCGCGACCTCGCGCTCGAGGAAGCCGTCGGTGCCCTCCTCGTCGTGCCGGGCGACCTGCCCTTCGTCGAAGCGGCCGCGATCGACGCACTGGTCAAGGCCACCGACCCCGACGACGGGCCGTTCGTCGCGCTCGTGCCCGATCGCCACGGCCGGGGCACGAACGCCCTGTACCTGCGGCCACCGGACGTCATCGCCAGTGCCTTCGGCGGGGACAGCCGGGACGCCCATGCGCACCGGGCACGTGCGGCCGGCGCCGGCTACCTCGAGTGGAACGGTCCGCTCCGCATCGACGTGGACACGCCCGACGACCTGCTCCTGGTGGATGCCATGACCCGGACGCACGAGCCGGTGATCTGACCGATGCCGCCCGTCGTGGAGGTCTACGCGATCGAGGGACTCCCGGAGGTCGAGGCCGGGGCCGACCTGCCGGGACTGATCGCCGAGGCGCTCGCAGCGGCGGCCACCGCCGACCCACGGCTCGGGCCGCTCCGGCCCGAGGACGTCATCGTCGTCACCTCGAAGGTCGTCTCGAAGGCCGAAGGGGCGGTCGTCGACCTCCGGACGGTCGAACCGCGCCCGGAGGCGGTCGCCTTCGCCGAGCGCTGGAACCGCGATCCCCGCCAGGTCGAAGTCGTCCTGCGCGAGGCCCGGCGGGTCGTGCGGATGGCCAACGGGGTGATCATCACCGAGACCCCGCACGGATTCGTCTGCGCGAACGGCGGCATCGATGCCTCGAACGTCGGCCCGCGCAGTGGCGACGTCGTGCTCCTGCTGCCGCGCGACCCGGACGCATCGGCGGCGGCAATCCGGGCCGCGGTGCGCGAGGCGACCGGGGCGGACGTGCCGGTCATCGTGTCGGACACGTTCGGCCGGCCCTGGCGCTGGGGAGTCACGGACGTCGCCATCGGCCTGAGCGGCATCGCCCCGCTCGACGACCTGCGGGACACGAAGGACGCCGACGGGCGGGTCATGCGCTCGACGATCCGGGCCGTCGCTGACGAGATCGCCTCGGCCGCCGAGCTCGCTCTCGGCAAGGTCGGCCGGCGGCCGGTCGCCGTCGTCCGTGGCGCCTCCCCGTCCCGCGCCGAGGCGGCCATCGTGGATGTCCTCATCCCGGCCGCGTCCGACCTGTTCCGCTGATCGCTGCGCCCGCGGTTCCGCGCCTGCGGCGTCCCGCCGACGCTACGCTGCGGGGATGAAGCTCGGGCTCCAGATCTCCTCGTTCGACTTCCCCGGCGGCCCGGCCGTCATCGCGCCGACGCTGGCCCGGATCGTCCGGGTCGCCGACGACGTCGGGTTCGATTCGATCTGGGTCATGGACCACTTCTTCCAGATCCGGGGCGTTGGGGCCGTCACCGACCCGATGCTCGAGGGCTGGACGACCCTCGGGTACATGGCGGCCCTCAGCTCGCGGGCGCGCCTCGGACTGATGGTGGGTGGCGTGCACTACCGCCAACCCGGGTTGTGGATCAAGGCGGCGACGACCCTCGACGTGTTGTCGGGCGGGCGCGCCTGGCTGGGCATTGGGGCGGCCTGGAACGAGGACGAGTCGCGGGCCCTGGGCTTCCCCTTCCCGCCGCTGGCCGAACGCTTCGAGATGCTGGAGGACACGCTCCGGATGGCGCACGCGATGTGGACCGGAGAGCGGGGCACCGAAGGCGCGTTCGAGGGGACGCACGTCCGTGCGGAGCGATTGCTCAACAGCCCGCCGCCGCTCACCCGGCCCCACCCGCCGATCCTGGTCGGGGGCGGCGGCGAGCGCAAGACCCTGCGCCTCGTCGCCCAGTACGCCGACGCCTGCAACGTGTTCGGCGGTCCCGAGATCGTCCATCGCAAGTACGAGATCCTGCGCGCCCATTGCGAGGCGGTCGGCCGGCCGTATGACGAGATCGAGCGCACGAACCTCCAGGACGTCGACATGGCGCCCAGCCGCGCCGGCGACCCCCGGCACCGCCGGGCCTCACGCTCGGAGAGCTCTCCGGACCGCCTCGTCGAACGCTTCGGCGAGCTTGCCGATGCCGGCGTCCAGCACGTCATCCTGAGCCCGCGCACGATCGACCCGGCCCGGCTCGAGGCGATCGGCGGCGCGATCGTCCCGCAGCTCCGGGGCCTGTGAGCGGGCCCGTCGTCATGAGCTCGCCGCGGTCCGTCCCGGATACTCCCCAGGAGTATGGCGGACGTGCTACGATGACGCCATGACCGACCGTTCCCCGACCACGAAAGCAGCGAATCTCGCCATCGACTTCGGCGCGGGTGCCGGCCCGGCCGCCGACGCGGGCCCGATCTCCTTCGCGAGCGCGCCCATCGCCTTCGGCGCCCCGGTGGCGACGCCGGCGGGGCCCGGCGAGGACGGCCACGAGTCGGGCCCGATCGAGTCGGCCGTGGTCATCATCGGCTCCGGGCCGGCCGGCCTGACCGCCGCCATCTACGCGGCCCGGGCGGACCTCTCGCCGATCGTCATCGCCGGTTCGGCGGCCGGCGGCCAGCTGATGCTCACGAGCGACGTCGAGAACTACCCGGGCTTCCCCGACGGGATCCAGGGCCCCGATCTCATGGCCGCGTTCCGCGCCCAGGCCGAACGGTTCGGGACCCGCATCTTCGACGTGGACGTGGACCGGGTCGACTTCCGCGAGCGGCCGTTCGGCGTCTGGGCCCGTGGCACCGAGTACCGCGCCCAGGCCGTCATCATCGCGACCGGCGCGTCGGCGATGTGGCTCGGCCTGCCGAGCGAGGAGCGCCTGCGGGGTCGCGGCGTATCGGCCTGCGCCACGTGCGACGGCTTCTTCTTCCGGGACAAGGAGATCGCGGTGGTCGGGGGCGGCGATACGGCCCTGGAAGAGGCCACCTACCTGACCCGCTTCGCCTCGAAGGTCCACCTGCTCCACCGGCGCGACCAGTTCCGGGGCAGCAAGATCATGGTCGACCGGGCCCACGAGAACCCCAAGATCGAGATCCACTTCAACACTGCTGTCGAGGAGGTCCTGGGCGACGCGCACGTCGAGGGTCTGCGCATCCGGGACACCGTGTCGGACGAGGAGCGCTCCATGGCCGCCGAGGGCCTGTTCGTGGCCATCGGCCACCGCCCCAACACCGAGGTCTTCCGGGACTGGCTCGAGGTGGACGCCAAGGGCTACCTCGTCGTTCATGACGAGACGGGCTCCAAGGTCGACGGCGTCTTCATCGCCGGCGACGTCCACGACCATCGCTACCGCCAGGCCGTCACCGCCGCCGCGGACGGCTGCAAGGCCGCCATCGACGCGGAGCGCTGGCTCGAGGCCCAGGGGATCGTGCAGACGGCGAGCGCGGCAGCCTGGTGAGTCTGGTAGCCGCCTCGCGGATCGAACCGGACGTCGCGGACGTGGTTCGGACCGCGCTCGATGGCGCCTTCGCCGCTGCCGAGGAACGGGCGACCAATAAGACGAACGCCGGGCCCACGGCCGTCCTCGACGCAGGCTGCGGCCGGATATCCGCGCTCCGAGCGTACCGGCCAAGGATCGGGCGGTTCGTCGGGGCGGACATTCACGCTCAGGCGCCCGGCGCGCTCCCGCACCTCGACGAATTCGTGGTCGTCAACCTGTGCACGGACGCCGATGCGTTCCCGCCGGCCACCTTCGACGTCATCCTGTCGAGCTTCACCGTCGAGCACTTCACCGACCCGGCCGCCGCATTCCGACACCTCCGCCGTTGGCTCCGACCGGGGGGGCGGCTCATCATCTCGACGGTCAATCGGCGTCACCCGTTCGTGCACGCGTATCTCGCGCTGCCGCAGCGCGTGCGCCGGTCCCTCCAGCGCCTCGTCAAGGCGAGCGCGGCGGATGCCCATCCGCTTGTCGGCGCGTGCAACGATCCGAGGTCGATCGAGCGGGCGCTCCGGGCGGCGGGCTTCATCGACGTCCGGCTGACGACGGTGAGCCACCTCGCTCGCGCGTGGGGTCGGCGGCGGGTGACCCGCGCCCTCGGCGTCGTCGGCGACCGCCTCGCCCGGGGCACGCCCTCGCGCATGTCCACGATCGTGGCCGAGGCCGCGGCCCCGACGACGTGACCCGGCGGTCTGCCACATCCGTGGTAGCGTCCCGGCGATGAGTTTCCCACGCGGCGGTTCCGGGCTTCGGGGCGCAACCGGAGGGGCGGCCGGTGGCGGTGGCGGCGGTGGCCGGTACCGGCGCATCGCCGCCGAGAACGCCCACAGCATCCCGCCGGAACGCCGCTGGCGGACGCTCCGCTGGATCGGCGGCTTCTTCCGGCCGTACCGCTTCCAGGTGAGCGTCGTCCTCGTCGCGATCCTGGGCACGAGCCTCCTCGGGCTCGTCAACCCGTATCTGCTCAAGCTGCTCATCGACGACGTCATCGTCGGGCGCCACTTCGAGAAGCTCAACCTGTATGTGGGGCTGATGATCGGCATCCCGATCGTCTCGGGCCTCATCGGCGTGGGCCAGACGTACCTCAACAACATCATCGGCCAGAGCGTCATGCAGGACCTCCGCGCGGCCCTGTACAGCCACCTCCAGCGGATGCCCCTGCGCTTCTTCACCGAGACTCGAACGGGCGAGATCCAGAGCCGTCTGGCAAACGACGTCGGGGGCATCCAGTCGGTCGTGACCGACACGGCGAGCTCGCTGACGAGCAACCTCGCGATCGCGGCCTCGACCGTCGTGGCGATGCTCCTGCTCGACTGGCGGCTGACGCTGCTCTCGCTCGGCCTGCTGCCGTTCTTCATGGGGCTCACGTACCGGGTGGGCAAGGTCCGCCGGGAGGTGAGCAGCGCGACCCAGAAGTCGCTCGCCGACATCTCCGCGCACACCGAGGAGACCCTCAGCGTGAGCGGCATGCTCCTGTCCAAGACCTTCGGCCAGCAGGCCCAGTCGGTCGAACGCTTCCGCGACCTGAACCGCAAGCTGGCCGTGCTCCAGATCCGCCAGGCGATGGTCGGGCGCTGGTTCTTCATGATCATCGGGACGATCTTCAGCATCACCCCGGCGTTCGTGTACTGGCTCGCGGCGACCCTCGCCCAGAACGGCGATGCCTCCGCCCCGACGGCCGGCGTCATCGTCGCGTTCACGACGCTCCAGAGCCGTCTCTTCTTCCCGCTCGGCCAGCTGCTCAACGTCCAGGTGGAGATCCAGGGCGCCCTCGCGCTCTTCGACCGGATCTTCGAGTACCTCGCGATGGATCCGCAGATCGTGGACGCGCCCGACGCGGTGACGCTCGATCCGCGCTCGCTCAAGGGACGGATCCGTTTCCGCGACGTCTCGTTCCGCTATCCGGCCAGCCTGCCGAGGATCTCGCCGGACGAGGCCGCGGAGCCGGTCGAGGCGGAGGCTCTTGCCGCGGCCCTGGACCTCGCCGCCGCGCCGCCCGAGGCGGCCGTTGAGCCACTCCTGGCCATCCCGCCGTTCGGCCTGGAGGACATCGACCTCGTCGTCGAGCCGGGCGAGCTGGTCGCCCTCGTGGGTCCGTCAGGCTCGGGCAAGACGACGACGACCTATCTCATCCCGCGGCTGTACGACACCGACAGCGGCGCGGTCGAGATCGACGGCCTCGACGTCCGCCAGATCGCCCTGGCGTCGCTCGGCGAGACGATCGGGTTCGTCACCCAGGAGACGTACCTGTTCCACTCGAGCATCCGCGACAACCTCACGTACGCGCGCCCCGAGGCCACCCAGGCCGAGCTCGAGGCGGCCGGCCGGGCCGCCGCCATCCACGACCGCATCCTGGAGCTCCCCGAGGGCTACGACACGGTCGTCGGCGAGCGCGGCTACAAGCTCTCGGGCGGCGAGAAGCAACGCATCGCGATCGCGCGGGTCCTGCTCAAGGATCCCCGGATCCTGATCCTCGACGAGGCGACATCCGCGCTCGACACGGTGAGCGAGCGCCTCATCCAGGCGGCACTGGAGCGGCTGATGGAGGGGCGGACGACTGTGGCCATCGCCCACCGCCTGTCCACGATCCTGCGGGCCGATCGGATCCTCGTCTTCGATCGGGGGCACATCGTCGAACGCGGCACGCATGCCGAGCTCCTGGCGGTCGGCGGGCTGTACGCGCGCCTGTACCGCGAGCAGTTCGCGTCCTCGGAGGAGCCCATCGCGGCGGTCCGGCCGGTCGCCTGACGCCCGCGGGCCCCGCGGGCCCCGCGGGGCCCGCGACGACCGCGCCACCTGCCCCGGCCCGCCCGGCGGGCTACGATGGCGAGGTGACGTTCACGAAGACGATCGAGGCGGTCTGGGACGGCGCCATGCGCTTCCGGTCGCAGACTGGCTCGGGCCACGAGGTCCGGGCCGACGACGGCGAGTCCGATACGGGTCCCCGGCCGACCGAGCTTGTCCTGGCCGGGCTCGCCATGTGCACCGCCATGGATATCGTCTCGATCCTCGACAAGAAGCGCCAGGACTACGACCGCTATCTCGTCCACCTCACGGCCGTGCAGCGCGAGGACTACCCGCAGGTCTTCACCCGCATCGACCTGGTCCACGAGGTGTCGGGGCCGGGCGTGACGGAGGCCGGTGTCCGGCGCTGCATCCAGCTCTCCGCGACGACCTATTGCCCGGTGAGCGCGATGCTCGCGATGGGCGAGACCGAGATCCACCACGGGTATCGTGTGGAGAACACCGGCACGGAGCCCTTCACGGCCGAGGGCGAGGTCATCGTGACCGGGCCGCACTGGGTGCCGCCGGCAGCGACTTGATCGCGCCCGTGGCCACAACACTCGCGCCACCCGGTTGCATGACTATGCAACCTTGTGTATAGTCATGCGCCCATGCTCCAGATCGTCTCCGGAACCCCGATCCCGCTGCTGCCGCCCGTGAGCGGTCGCGTGCGCCCGTGAGCGCCGGCGGCATCGTGGTCCCGCAGACGGAGCAGGGGGAGGCAGGCCCGTCGGAGGCCCGTTTGCGCGTCGCGATCGTGGGCGCGACCGGCTACGTCGGCGCCGAGCTCCTGCGACTGCTCGCCCGCCACCCGAACGTCGACGTCGTCGGGCTGCTGGGGCGCGATCGGTCGGATGTGCCGGTCGGCCAGATCCATCCGCACCTCGCGACGACGACCCACACGGTGGACAGCGCCGTGCCGGACGCCGACGCCGTCTTCATGGCCCTGCCCCACGGCGTCGCCGCCGGCCTCGTCCCCGACTGGTTCAGCCGCGGGGCGACCGTCATCGACCTGGGCCCCGACTTCCGGCTCCGCGACCCGGCCGACTACCCGCGCTGGTACGGCTTCGAACACCCCCGGCCGGAGCTCCTCACGGAGGCCGTCTACGGCCTGCCGGAGCTCCATCGGGCCGAGCTGGCCGCGATCCGGGAGGGCGGCGCCGGCCGGCCGGGCCTGGTCGGGGCGCCCGGCTGCTACCCGACCGCGACGATCCTGGCCCTCGCGCCGCTGGCCCGGGCCGGCCTGATCGGGGACCTCGTCGTGGACGCGAAGAGCGGCGTCAGCGGCGCCGGCCGCGAGTCGAAGGCCGATCTCATGTTCGGCGAGGTGAACGAGAGCGTGAAGGCGTACGGCGTCGGCGGCCACCGTCACGTCGCCGAGATCGAGCAGGAGCTCGGGAGGCTCGAACCCTCCCCCGCAGCGAACCCGGGAGCGAAGACGGTCGACTTCCTGCCCCACCTCATCCCGATGACCCGGGGCATCCTCGCGGCGTGCCACGTCCGGCCGACCCGGACCGTGGACCAGGCCGAGCTCGACGTCCTGTACGCGGCCGCGTACGACGGGGAGCCGTTCATCCACGTAGTCGACGCGCCGCCGGCGACCAAGCACGTGACGGGGAGCAACCACGCCCGGATCCACGTCCGCTTCGACGAGCGGACCGGGCGGATCCTCGTGATCTCGGTCATCGACAACCTCGTGAAGGGCGCGGCCGGCCAGGCGATCCAGGCGTTCAACATCGCCTTCTGTCTGCCGGAGACGGCCGGCCTCGAACAGCTTCCGCTCGCGCCATGAGCCAGCCGCGGGGACGCCGATGACCAGCACGTTGCCCGAGCGCGGCGGCGCCCTCCTCGCGCCGCCCTCCGCACTCCCCCCGGTGGAGCGGCGGGCCGCGATCCCGCAGGGCTTCCTCGCCGGCGGGGCCACGGTCGGGATCAAGGCCTCCGGTCGTCCGGACCTCGCCATCGTCACGACGCTCCCGGGTCCCGCCGGCCGGGCACCGGCGGCGGCCGCCGCCGTCTTCACGCCGAACACGATGGCCGCGGCGCCCGTCCGCCTCAGTCGCGCGAACCTTGCCGCGACCGCGCCCGAGGGCGAAGGCCGGTGGGGCTGGGCGACCGGGCTCGTGTCCACCTCCGGCAGCGCCAATGCCGCGACGGGCGCCGCGGGCGACGCGGACCAGCTCGCGATCGTCGAAGCGCTCGCCGCCGCCCTGGGCTCGACCCCGGCCCGGGCGCTCGCGATGTCCACCGGGGTCATCGGCACGCGTCTGCCGCTCGACCGGATCCTGCCGGGCATCGGCCGGCTCGTCGCGGACGGGTTGGAGGCCGGCGATGCGGGCCTCGAGGCGGCCGCGAATGCGTTGCGCACGACGGACTCGCGGACGAAGGTGGCGACGACGACCGTGGAGCTCCCCGGCGGCGGCCGGCCGGTGTCGGTCCGGGTGTCCGGCATGGCCAAGGGCGTCGGGATGATCCATCCCCGGATGGCGACGATGCTCGCCGTCCTGCTCACCGACGCGACGCTCGAGCCGGCCGTCGCCAGCGGCCTCCTGCGGTCCGCGGCGGCCCGGACGTGGAACCAGCTCTCGATCGACGGCGACACGAGCACGAACGACACCGTGATCCTGCTCGCGAGCGGCGCCGCGGGAGCCGAGCCCGTCGAGGCCGATTCAGCGGCGGCCGCGGCGCTCGGGGCGGCCATCGATGCGGTCGCGCGCGACCTGGCCCGCCAGCAGGCCGCCGACGGCGAGGGTGCCACGACCCTCCTCACCTGTCTGGTCACCGGCGCCACCGACGATGCCGATGCCCGAGCTGTCGCCCGGGCCGTCGTTTCGAGCTCGCTCGTCAAGGCGGCCATCCACGGCCGCGACCCCAACTGGGGCCGGATCGCGGGTGCCGCCGGCAATGCCCGCGTGGCCGATGCGGCGGTCCTCCGCGCGGTCGGCCTGACGGCCGGGGAAGCCGACGAGCGGGCGGGTCGTCCCGCGGTCGTCGACCCGGACCGGCTGCGGATCGCCATCGCTGGCACGCTCGTCTTCGACGGGCCGGCAGGCGGTCCCATGGCCTTCGACCGGACCGGCGTGCGCGGCGCGATGGAGGCGCCGGAGTGCCTCGTCCGGCTCGACCTGGGCCTCGGCGACGGCTCGGGTGAGGCGTTCGGCTGCGATCTCACGGAGGCTTACGTGCGCGCCAACTCCGAGTACACGACATGAGCGACATCCTCGTCGTCAAGCTGGGCGGGTCGACCATCGCCGACCAGGCGCAGGTCCTCGGCGAGGTCGCCGTCGTCGCCCGCCGCCGGCCGGTCGTCCTCGTCCACGGTGGAGGTCGGCGCATCTCCGAGTGGCTCGAACGGCTGGGCGTCCCGAGCCGGTTCGAAGGCGGCCTCAGGGTCACCGACGCGCAGTCGCTCGAGGTGGCCGCCGCGGTCCTCCGGGGCGTCGTCAACAGCGAGCTCGTGGCCGGGCTGCGCGACCTCGGAGTCGATGCGGTCGGCCTGTCCGGCGTCGACGGCGGGCTCCTCATCGCCGAGCGGATCCCGGCCATCGGCCTGGTCGCCCATGTCGTGGGGCTGCGGCGCGACCTGCTCGACGCGGTGCTCGTCGGCGGCCAGGTGCCGGTCGTGGCGCCGCTCGCCCGCGACGAGGACGGGGTCGTGTGCAACGTCAACGCCGACGACGTCGCGGCGGGGATCGCCGCGGGCCTCGGGGCGCGCCAGCTTATCCTTCTGACCGATGTCGACGGTGTCCGCGACGCCGACGGGCGGCGGCTCGACACCCTCACGGTGGGCGAGGCCGAGGCGCTCATCGCGAGCGGCGTCATCGCGGGCGGGATGGTGCCCAAGGTGCGGGCCGCCCTCGGCGCGCTGGGCTGGGATGAGGCCGAGGCGGTCATCGCGGATTCGTCCGCCCCGGCGGCCCTGGAGCGTGCGCTCACCGACCCGTCGTTCGGAACCCGGATCACCGCCCGACGCCCGGCCGGCGCCAGCGTGGCGTGATGGCGCCCCGATGACCGGCCGACGCGGCGGGGCGCCGAACGCCCGAGCGGCGGCCGCCAGCCCGGCCACCACCTTCGCCCGGCCGACGGCGACGGCACCGGCCCGGCCCGGCCCGGTCGCGCCCGCCATGGCCGCCGCGT
>DASVIK010000197.1:0-4114 GCA_036382135.1 Candidatus Limnocylindrales bacterium
CGATCGGCCGCGCCCGTGCGTACACCCTCGGCTTCGCCATCTTCCTCGTCGCCTCGGTCCTGTGCGCCCTCGCTCCGACCCCCCTGACGCTGATCGGCGCCCGGGTCCTCCAGGGCGTGGGCGGCGCGTTCCTCATGGCGACGTCGGCGGCGCTGGTCACGGACGCCTTCCCGCGCCGCGAGCTCGGGCGGGCTCTCGGCGTGAACGCGATGGTCGTCGGCGCCGGGCTCATCCTCGGCCCGATCCTGGGCGGTTGGCTCACGGGTTTCGGCTGGCGGATGGTGTTCTGGTTCAACGTGCCGATCGCGGCGGTCGGCACCTTCGTGGCCTGGGCGCTCCTCGTCGAATCGACGCGCCAGCGGCCTCGCCTCACGGTCGATTGGCTCGGCTCGGGCATCTACCTCGTCGGCCTCACGGGGCTCATGGTCGGGCTCGCCTTCGGCGGCATCTACGGCTGGACGACCGGCTGGGTGCTGGCCGGGATCGGGGCGTTCATCGTCGCCGCACCGCTGTTCCTGTGGGTGGAGTCGCACCGTCCTGACCCGCTTCTCGACCTCTCGCTCTTCCGGATCCGCCTCTTCGCGATGGGCAACCTCACGTCCCTGCTCAACGGCGTGGCACGGAACGGGGTGTTGTTCCTCCTCGTGTTCTACTTCCAGGGCGTGAAGGGCGACGACCCGGTCACGGCCGGGATCATGCTCGCGCCGCTCGCGATCGGCCTGCTCGTCCTCTCGCCGATCAGCGGCGCGCTTGCCGATCGGCACGGTTCGCGGCTGCTCGCGACCCTGGGCATGGTCGTGACGGGGATCGGCCTGGCCGGCCTCACGACGATCCAGGTCGACACGCCGTATTGGCAGCTCGCCCTGTGGCAACTCGTCATCGGAGCAGGCTCCGGCCTCTTCGCCTCGCCCAACACGAGCGCAGTCATGGGCGTGGTGACGCCCAGTCAGCGCGGGGTGGCCGCCGGCGCCCGGATGATGCTGACCAGCAGCGGCTTCGTCGTCTCGATCGCCCTCTCCATCGGGCTCGTGACCAGCGCGATGGATCCCAGGGTCCTGCTGTCGATCTTCAGCGGGACGCAGGTGGGCTCGTCCGGCATCGACCTGGTGCCCTTCGTGAACGCGCTCCATCTCGCGTTCATGGCCGGCGTTGTCGCCAGTGCCATCGGCGCGGCCGTATCGCTCATGCGTGGCGGGCACGCGTCCTGGGAGGACGCGTCAGTGATCCCTGCCGGCAGCCCGTCGACGTGAGCCCGGCCCGATGACCGTCCCGCACCCGTCCCGGCCGTCTCTTCGGTCCGTCGCTGCCTTCCAGGGGTGGCGGGCGTTCCGGCATCGCAACTACCGCCTGTTCTTCGGCGGCCAGTTCGTCTCGCTCATCGGCACGTGGATGACCGCGGTCGCCCAGAGCTGGCTCATCCTCCAGCTGACCGGCAATCCCTTCGATCTGGGGCTCCTGACCGTGGTCCAGTTCGGGCCGGTGCTCGTCCTCGGGCTCTTCGGCGGCCTCATCGCCGACGCCCTCCCCAAGCGCCCGACCCTGTACGTCACCCAGACGGTCGCGATGATCGTGAGCTTCCTGCTGTTCGGGCTGGCGGCGACCCACGTCGTCCAGGTCTGGCAGGTGTTCCTGCTCGCCGGGGTCATGGGCGTCCGCAACGCCGTCGACATGCCGACCCGCCAGGCGTTCGCGGTGGAGATGGTGGGTCGCGCGGACATCGGCAACGCGGTCGCGCTCAATTCGGCGATGTTCAACGGCGCGCGGGTGCTCGGGCCGGCCATCGCGGGCCTCACGATCGGCGCGTTCGGCGTGTCGATCGCCTTCCTCATCGATGCCTTCAGCTTCCTCGCGGTCCTGTTCGGCCTCTTCCTCATGCGCCAGGAGGAGCTGCGCCCGTCGCCGATCTTTGCCCGGCCGACCTCGGTCGGCGGCGTCTTCTCGAACCTTGGGGAAGGCCTGACCTACGTGCGCCGGACGCCGCTCGTCCTCCTGGCGATCGTCATCGTGGGCGTCGTCGCGACGTTCGGCATCAACTTCACGATCCTCGTCCCGCCGCTCGCGCAGGGCAACCTCCACGTCGGCGCCGAGGGCTATGGGTTCCTCATGGCGGCATCCGGGGTGGGCTCGCTGCTCGCCGCGCTGGCGATCGCCTTCGGCGGGACGCGGCCGATCCGGATGCTGATCGGGGGTCTCGTGCTCGGCACGGCGGAGATCCTGATCGGAGTCATCGGGAGCTACCCGATCGACCTCGTCCTGATGTTCGTCGCTGGCTCCGGGGCGATCACGATGATGGCGACGGCCAATACCTCCATCCAGATGGCCGTCCCGGACGAGCTCCGTGGCCGCGTCATGAGCGTCTACACGACGGTCTTCGCCGGCACGAGCCCCGTCGGCGGTCTCCTCCTGGGCGGTCTCGCCTCGAACGCCGGCGCCGCCGCGGCCATCGCCTGGGGCGGCGGGGTCTCGGTCATCGCGGCGGTCGTCGGCCTCGTCTGGTTGCGGCGGATCCGCGTGCCCATCAAGTCGGTGCCCGTCCCCGGCTCGGCGTCCTTGGCGGGCCCTACGCCGGCGGGCCTGTGAGGTCGTCCACGCGGTAGACCGCCGTGGCGCTCGACCAGCCCGCCGAGACCTCGGCCCGCGACGCGACGATGAACCGGGTGAGCCCGGAGACGAGGAACAGGCCGGCGAACGTCACATAGCCGAGCGGAGCGAGGGCCAGCACGACCGCGTTCGACACCTGGCCGGCGGTCATCCCGAGCGCATTGCCGGCCACGAATCGGCCCTGGGCGGCCATGAGGCCGGCGCCCGCGGTGAGGCGCAGGAGACGCTCGTTCGCGGCCAGCGTCCCGGCCGCCGCGCCGGCCGACGCGATGATCGCCACGACGCAGATGACGATCCCGGCGAACGGCTGGCCGGGGAACGCGAGCAGGCCGAGCAGCATCGAGCCTCCGCGGAGCACGAACGACACGCGCAGGGTCCGGGACGAGGAGCCGCGCATGAGCAGGCCGCCGATGACGGTGGATGCGATGAGCGCCGAGCCCGACGCGAGCCCCGACAGGAGGATCGCGAAGCTCGATGGCAGGTGGAGGACGGAGATCGAGTAGATCGACAGGTACGGGCCCATGCCGGCCCCGAATGCCGCGAACGTGATCGACCGGATGAACGACTCGAGGGCGGGCTGCCGGACGATCGGGGTCGCGTCGCTGGGTCGCGCCACTCGAACGCGGCCCGGATGGGGGAGCCGGCGCACGACCGAGAGCTCGACGAGGCCGCCCAGGCCCGCGATGACGAAGATCGCCGCATAGATCCGGACCCCGAACGCGGCGAGTCCGGCCTCGACCACGAGCGCGACGGGCAGCAGGAGGATCGCACCCAGACCGATCGTCAGGCCCATGACCCGCGGGGCGACGAAGCGCCGCTCGGCGTCGGGCAGGATCGCGCCGTACCACGCGAGAAGGTTGGTCCCGCCGATCGTCGTCGCCGCGCCGCCGAGGCTCATGACCACCCCGATCGCGACGATCGCCGCCGCCGAGGGCAGGACCCCGGCCCAGGTGAGGAACGTGACGGCCGCGAGCACGAAGCCGCGCAGCTCGCCCGCCGCGAGGATCGCGAGCGTGACCCGGCGCAGGTTGCCGTCGCTCTTCTCGAGCAGCCACGGGACGCGCAGCTGGGCCGCGGAGAACGCGACCGGCAGGACCCCGATGACCGTGGCGATCGCCGGATGCGCCCCCAGCGTCAGCAGCAGCGGCACCGTGAGGCCGTCGCCCGCCAGCGCGCCGACGACCGCCGCACTCGTGCCGATGCCGAGGAACGTCCGGTGGCGCGGGTGGCCGAAGGCTCGCCATTCGGCGATCGCTCTTCGAACGCCGGCCCGGATCCTGCGCAGCCGATCCATTCCGCGCAGCGTACCGCCCGATCCGCGGGGCGACCGTCAGTGGCTCAGGGTCCTGCCGTGTCCGGCGCGATCCGGCTCGATCCGTGCCAGCCAGCCGCCGGGTGACTGGTGTAGACGACTCGCGGCGTCTCCGCCCGCATCAACGGACCGCGGCGGGCTCGAGCGAGCGTCGTCCGGGGGCCTCACCGGCCCAACTGCGCGGCATCTCGCGCACAACAG
>DASVIK010000198.1:0-1646 GCA_036382135.1 Candidatus Limnocylindrales bacterium
CGATGAGGATCAGCTCCTCGATGGCGGGCGGTCCCTCGTCCGGGATCGCTTTCCCGGTTCCGTAGAGCGCCGCGGGGTCGTAGCTGCCCTCCACGATTCCGCGCGCGATCAGCTCAGCGGCCGCCTCCGCCCCGCCCTCGAGCGATGCCGCGACGGCGCCGAGCCAGACGGCGAGCCGGCGGACCGGACGACCGGCGAGGCGCCGCTGCATTGCGGCCCCGAGCCGGACGGCCGTCTCGCGGTCCAGCCCGGCCGCCGGCCCCGCGGCGATCGCCAGGATGCGGCCGACGGGCAGCTGGCCGGCCGAGGCGAGGGCGCTTGCGTACCGCTCGGAGCGGAGCTCGCGGAATCCCGCCAGCACGTGCAGCTCGCCGCCCGCGCGCCGATCGATCTCGGCCAGCTCGCCCTCGAAGACGGGATCACCGACGAAGGGAAGCACGAGGACGTCGGCCGGCACGTTCCAGGGCTGATCGGAGACCACGCGAAGCTGCATCGAGGTCGGGCTCCTCCGGGGCGCGAGCTGACCGACGCCGGGGCGCCGGGAATCGGCCTCAGTCTAGCGCGGGCGAGGCGTCCGGGGACGCCTGCGCGGCCGCCGCGGCGAACGCGTCGAGCAGCCGGCCGCGCGCCTCCTCGATCGCGATGACCGCCTGGTTGAGGCCCCCGCGCGCGACGTCACCGAGGATCACCACCAGCGCGCTGGTGTCCTGCGGCAGCTGGGCCTTGGCGGTCTTCTCGCGCGCGGCTGCCGCGCGAACCGCGTCCGTGACGCGCGTCGGCGAAGCGAGCACCGCCGCCCAGAGGTCGCCGACGGCGGCGTCGTAGGTGGCGTTCCGGTCGATCCACGTGTCCAGCGTGCTCGTGTCGACCCGCGAGGCAAGCTGGTCGCGGACGGTCCGTGCGGCGGCCAGCTGGGCCGTCGCCAGCGCCAGCGTCCGGATCGCGGCCGCGTACTTCCCGGCCGCTCCCTGGCGCACGGCCTGGCCCGCGATCTCGTCATGTGCGGCGAGATTCGCGGTCAGCTCGGTCGCCGGGACGGAGCCCGCCGCGAGGCGGGCCCAGTCGTCGTCGAGCGCGTCGACGGCCGGCAGCGCGGCCACCAGGGTCGCGTAGCGGGCAAGGGTGGTCGGGCTGTAGCGGGCCGCGGCGACCGCCGCGTCGAGGCCCGGCAGCGCGGCGAGCCGGTCACGCAGCTCGCGTGCCGACGCCTGGATCTTCACGATCTGCGCTTCGCCGGCGCCGATGGCGGCCTGGAGACCAGGCGTGTCGCGCGCGACGAGCGCCGTGAGCGCATCGCGGCCCTGTCCGGCCAGCGCATCCACCTGGTCCGAGAGCGCCCGGAGGTCGACCGTCGCCGCGTCGAGGCCCGGGGCGATCGCCCGGTCGGCACCGTAGGTGAGCTCGGGCCGTGCGCCCGTCGATGGCAGGTGGTCCAGCCCGCCCGCGATCCCCGCCGAGCCGAGCGCGATGACCACCGCGGCGAGGAGCCATGCGAGGGGGGCGAACCAGCGGCGGAGCACCGAACCTCCCGACCATCCGTTGGAGCGCCGGCGTCAGGCCGTCGGCATTGGCCCCTGCAGCGCCTTGCGGCGACGCAGGTACTGGAGCTCGCCTTCCATTCTGCGCGGAATGAAGCCGAACGCGGC
>DASVIK010000199.1:0-3807 GCA_036382135.1 Candidatus Limnocylindrales bacterium
CGCCCGCCCCGCGGCTCGCCCGCCCCACGGCTCGCCCGCCCCACGGCTCGCCCGCCCCAAGGCCCCCGCCCGGCGGCCCCCGCCCGGCGGCGCTGGGGGACGAACGGCCCGCGGCTCGAGGGTCCAACGGCACTGCCCCAGGGCGACCGGTAGACCCATGATTCCGATCAGGATAACCGGCAGAATCGGGCGTGCGTGGCCGCTATCTTCCCCCGTGGCGGGGGCGTCGACGGCCGGGCGGCCCACTCACGTGAGGTGAGTAGATGCCCACCGTCTTCGTCAACCCTGAGCGGTGTATCGGCTGCCTCCAGTGCGAATTCGCCTGCGCAACGGAGCATTCGACGACCCAACAGGTTGCCCTCGCGCCGTTCGAGCTGCCGCCGCCGCGCAAACGGATCCACGTTGCGGCCGGCCCTCGGCCGAGCACGGCCTTCCCCAACAAGTGTCGCCACTGCGACCCGGCGCCATGCCAACAGGTATGCCCAACCGGGGCAATCCGACGCGACGCCGAGCACAACGTCGTGCTGATCGACGGGGCCAAGTGCATCGCCTGCGCGATGTGCGCGATGGTCTGCCCGTTCGACGTGATCACCTTCTACGCGCTCGCCAACGGCGCGGCCGGCCGGACGGTAGCGGTCAAGTGCGACAGCTGCATCGAGCGGCTGCGGGCGGGTCGCATCCCTGCCTGCGTCGAGTCGTGCAAGGTCGACGCGCTCGTCTTTGGTGACCTGAACGAGATCGTTGCCGCGGGGCGGCAGCGCGAGACAGCGGCGGTTTTCGCCGCGACGACGGCGGCCGACTCGGCACGAACGATGCCTGAGTCGATCGTCGCGTGGCGCGACCTCGGAGCCGCCACGGCCAGGGCAGGAGGTACGCGATGAGCGCCATCGAGCACAACGGCCAGCGAGGCGCTGACTTCGCACAGATGACCATGCCGGATGACGCCCAGCAGATGCTCGAGGTGGCCCGCGATCAGGGGATCTCGACCGTCTGGGACCGGCTCGCCGCCCAGGAACCCCAGTGCGGCTACTGCGCGTTGGGCGTCTCCTGCCGGATCTGCTCGATGGGCCCCTGCCGGATCGACCCGTTCGGCGAGGGACCACAGAAGGGCGTCTGTGGCGCCGGCGCCGACCTGATCGTGGCCCGCAACCTGGGCCGGGCGATCGCGGCCGGCTCATCCGCCCATTCGGACCATGGGCGCGACATCCTGGAGGTCTTCGCCGCGATGGCGAAGGGCGACACGAGCGGCTACCAGATCACCGACGAGGCCAAGCTTCGCCGGCTCGCCGAGGAGTGGAACGTCACGACCGGCGACCGGCCTGCCGCCGAGATCGCCTCTGACCTGGCCGATGCGATGTACACCGATTTCGGGAGCCGCAAGGAGGAGCTCGGCTTCGTTGAGCGCGCGCCCGATCAGCGCCGCGCGCTGTGGCAGCGCCTGGGCCTGACGCCGCGCGGGATCGACCGCGAGAACGTCGAGATGCTCCACCGGACCCACATGGGCGTCGACAGCGACTATGCCAACATCCTGCTCCACGGCCTGCGGACCAGCCTGGCCGACGGCTGGGGCGGCTCGATGATTGCCACCGAGCTGTCGGACGTCATGTTCGGTACGCCGACCCCGCGGATGTCGCAGGTGAACCTGGGCACGCTCAAGGTGGACCAGGTCAACATCGCCCTGCACGGCCACAACCCGCTGCTCTCGGACGTGATCGTGCAGGCGGCCGCCGACCCTGAGCTGGTGGCGCTCGCCCACGAAAAGGGCGCGGCCGGGATCAACCTCGTGGGGCTGTGCTGCACGGGCAACGAGCTGCTCATGCGCCGGGGCGTGCCAATTGCCGGCAATCACCTGATGCAGGAGCTGGTGATCATGACCGGCGCCCTCGAGGCGATGGTCGTCGACTACCAGTGCATCATGCCGTCGGTCACGGACGTCGCGAAATGCTTCCACACGAAGGTCATCTCAACGTCCGACAAGGCCAAGTTCCCCGGCGCGACCCATGTCCCGTTCGACCCGCAACACGGACTCGAGATTGGCAAGGCGATCGTCCGGATGGGGGTCGAGGCCTTCTCTGACCGGAACCCGGATCGGGTCCGGATCCCGACCGAATCCGTCCCGATGATGTCCGGATTCTCGGTCGAGGCGATCGTCGGCGCGCTGGGCGGTACCCCGGGTCCGCTGGTGGACGCGATCGCGGCCGGCTCCATTCGTGGCGCAGTGGCCGTCGTCGGCTGCAACAACCCCAAGATCACCCAGGACTACGCCCATGTCATGCTGACCCGGCGACTGATCGAGAACGACATCCTGGTCCTCGTGACCGGCTGTGCGGCCGTGGCCAACGGCAAGGCCGGCCAGATGGTCCCGGATGCGGCCGACGGCGCCGGCCCGGGCCTCAGCGCGGTCTGCCGATCGCTCGGGATCCCGCCCGTCCTGCACATGGGCTCGTGCGTCGACAACACTCGCGTCCTCGTCCTCGCGGCGGCGCTGGCGAAGCACCTTGGCGTGGATATCAGCGCCCTGCCGTTGGCGGGCGCGGCACCCGAGTGGTACTCGGAGAAGGCGATTGCGATCGGCGCCTACGTCGTCGCCTCGGGCATCACCACGGTCCTTGGCGTCCAGCCGCCGATCTTCGGCAGCGCCAACGTCGTGAACCTGCTGGCCAACGGGCTGGAGGGCGTCGTGGGCGCGAAGTTCGCGGTCGAACCCGATCCCGAGAAGGCGGCCGTGATCATCCGCCGGCACATCGAGGAGAAGCGCCGCGGCCTGGGCCTGCCGTTCATCGACCCGGCGACCATCACCGCCCCGGCCATCGCCGTGGGTGCCTGAGATGTCGGCCCCGGCCGGCCCGACCGACGCTGCGCGGTCGGGCCTGCGGGTGGTGGTGACCGGCAAGGGCGGCGTCGGCAAGACGACCCTGGTCGCGACCCTGGCCCGGCTGCTCGCCCGTGACGGCCGGCGGGTCCTGGCCGTCGACGCGGACGCGCAGTTGAACCTGGCGGCGGCGCTGGGCATCCCCCGGGCCGAGGCCGAGCAGCTCGTGCCCCTGAGCCACGACGCGGACTACGTCAACGAGAAGACCGGCGCCCGTCCGGGCGAGGGCTGGGGCCTGATGTTCCGGCTCAACCCCGATGTCGACGACGTTGTCGACCGCTTCGGGCGGCGAGCTCCCGACGGCGTCCGGCTCCTGGCGATGGGCACGCTCGCCGCCGCCGGCGCAGGCTGCCTGTGTCCCGAAAATACGCTCCTGGCCGAGACGATCCGGGCGATCGGCCTGCGCCAGGGCGAGGCGATCGTGATGGACACGCAGGCCGGGGTCGAGCACTTCGGGCGGGCCATCGCCCGGGGCTTCGGCCACGCGGTCGTCGTGACCGATCCCACCTACAGTGGCGTCCGGGTCGCGCTGGCTGCCACGGAGCTGGCGACCCAGCTCGGCATCCCGAACGTCCACCTGGTCGTCAACCGGACCCGCGATCGCGCTGATCGCGAGCGGGTGGAAGGCGGCCTGGGAGGCCCGCTCGAGAGGCTCTACGCGAGCGTGACCTGGCTGCCGGACGACGACCTGGTGCGCGCTGCCGAGCCGGCCGTCGACGCGCTCTTCGAGCCGCCGGATGACCCGTTCCTGGCCGGTGTCCGCGGCCTCCGCGATGCCCTCCTGGAGTCGGCCGACGTCCGATCGCCGGGGATCCCCGCGGAGGTGCTGGGATGAACGTCGTGATCATCGGCGCCGGCCCGGCCGGCATCACCGTCGCCGAGACGGTTCGCACGTTCGATCGCGACGCGTCGATCGTGGTCATCTCGAGCGAGCC
>DASVIK010000200.1:0-5617 GCA_036382135.1 Candidatus Limnocylindrales bacterium
CGACATAGCGCCGCTTCACCGATCGGACGACGACTTCCCCGGCGAAGAGGAGATCCTCGAGCCTCGCGACCGTGGCTCGATCGTCCGGGTGGATCAGCTCGGTCACCGGGCGACCGATCACGTCCGAGGGCAGCAGACCGAGCATCGCGCAGAGCGCCGGGTTTGCCTGGGTCCAGCGGAGGTCCACGCCGAGGATCCCCATGCCGATGGGGCTCCCGTCGATGACGGTGCGCAGCTGGTCGGCGCTCGCCCGTGCCGCTGCCTCTGCCCGGGCTCGGTCGCTCTCGTCCCGCACGATGGCCGAGACGCCCGTCGTCGCACCGGAGGTGTCGTGGATCGGCGAGATGGTGATCGACACGGGAATCGTGCTTCCGTCGCGACGGACCCACTCCGTACGGAGATTTCGGGTGGGGGAGCCGGACAGGACTGCCCCGAAGCTGAGCCGAAGCCGGGCCTTGTCGCGCTCGGGCAGCACCTCGGAGGCAACCCGCCCGATCATCTCGGCAGCGTCGTAGCCGAAGAGCCTGGTCGCCGCCGGGTTCCAACTCGTGATCTCGCCAGCGGAGGTCACCGCAATGATCGCATCCTCCGAGGACTGGACGATCGCGGCGAGCTGCGTGACATCCGCAAGGGACGCGGCCAGTCGCTCGACGAGTCCGGTGTTATCGGCAACCAGGCCGAGCCGCGACCCGATCGTCTCGAAAAGCCGGAGATCCTCGTGGTCGAACGTCTCCAGGTCGCCCAGGCGGTCGGAGACCAGTATGGTCCCGATCACGGTCGAGGCACCCTGGAGCGGAACCACCATCGCGTCGCGGAAGATGGTGCTCACGACGAGGTCTCCCGACAGCGGCGCCCGCGCGAACAGCCGACTGCGATCGCCGGCCGCCAGGAGGGCCCGCCGCTCGGCGGCCACCTCGTCGCTCACCTCTTCGACCCGCGAGACGTTCGTGGCATCGATCACCAGGCGGGTCGATGCCCCGCCATCGTGGCCTGCCAGGATCAGCTCGGCCGTTGCCGCGCGGAACATCGCGCGCGTGCGCGCCAGGAGCTGCGAGAGCGTCTCCCCATCTAGGCGCGGCGCCTGGAGAATCTGCGAACAGTCGTACAGGTACTCGAGGCGGGCCTGGCGCTGGCGCTGGGCGCTGAACGAGCGGTAGCCAAGCAACCCCACCGCGGCCGGGGCGGCCAGGAGCCAGAGCTCGTTGGGCTCGTGTTGAAGGAAGACGACGGCGACGAGCGCGATGGACGTGTTCACGAATGCTGTCGCGAGCCCGACGCCGAGACCTCGCTGAAGCGCACCGAGCTCGATGCGCCGCTGGCTGAGCGACATGACGGTCGAGATCGCGATCGCACCCACCGCAACGACCGTTGCGGTGCCGGTGAACGCCGCGACCCACCAGACGAACAGGCTGTTGGGGGCCAGCGGCACGATCCCGCGGAAGACGAGGATCGCAAGGGAGCTGCTGAGCATGAAGTGGGCGAGATTGAACGCGATCTTCAGCGGCGGCTGGCGGCGGTGGAGGACGAGCGAGACGCCGGCACCGGCGAACTGCGCCACGACCAGGTAGGCCGGGGCGAGGAAGTAGAAGCCGATGACGAGGGGGATCTCGCTCAGCGAGACCGTGACCGCCTGGTTCCGGATCATGAGGTGGACCACGGCCACCTCGGCCAGCGCGAAAGCGACCGCGAACAGGGGCCACGGGAAGGAGTCTTCCGGCTCATATGTCGGCAGCGGCGCGATGAACTGCACGAACACGACGATGGCGACCGCCGCGACGGCGGCCGTGAAGAGCCAGGCTCCCGTTCGACCCGTCAGCATCCCGAACATGGTCGTCATGGAGTCCGGCGAGAGGCCGGACCGAGCACGCTCGTCCTTCTGCGCCATCGACGTCCTCATTGAAGCCGGGCCGCGCGTGCCCGCGACGCGCTCATTCGCTGCTCCAGCCCGCGGTCGACCAGGAAAGCCCCGACCATGATAGGCCGGACCATGAGAGGCCCGACCACGAGAGCCCGGACCAGGACAGCCCGGACCACGACAGGCCTGACCACGACAGCCCGGACCAGGAGAGCCCGGACCAGGACCGGCCGGACCATGACGAGCTGCAGAAGCAGCTGCCCGCCCACGACGACTGGTCCCAGCGCCCGCCCTGCCAGCTCGTCCCGGCAAGGCTCTGGCCGGCCCACGCCTGGCCGTCCCAGGGCGTGCCGAAGATGTCCTGCTCACCAGCGAGCGTCGCCCCCCCGGACTGGATCCGGTTGGTCCCGCGCGCCCCGTCGAGCGACCCCATCCCGGTTCCCTGCGGCCACGTCTGGACGGCTCTCGGCACGTCCTCCTTCTGTGCTGCTTCGAGGTCGATCATGCCGGCACCCTGGGCGACCGGATCGGCCGCCGGAAGCCGGGTTGCCGTCGACGTGAGCAGCGCCTTCACCTGGTCCGGAGTCATCCGCGGGCGCTGGTCGAGCAGGAGCGCAACCGCCCCCGAGACGACCGCTGCCGCCTGGGACGTGCCGCTCCCGCGAAGGAGCCGGGAGCCGGTCGCCGACGGCGCCGAGAGATCCAGTGTGGAGCCCGGGTCGCGCAGGCTCGGGACCGAGACGCCCGGGGCGACGAGATCCGGGGTCCGGGTGGCATCGCCCGGGCTGGACCAGGTCGGGACGGTGTCGTCGGCCGTGGTGCCGGTGCCGTGGGTGTCCGCCGCCCCGACTGCGATCACATACGGGTCGATCGCGGGATCCGCGAGCCGGGCCCGCTGGTCGCCCGAATTCCCGGCCGCCGTGACGACCACGATCCCGTTTCGCCAGGCGACTTCAGCGGCATAGGCGAGCGGATCGATCGCCGGGTCCTGGATCGAGTCCGTCCCGAAGGACAGGTTGAGGACGCGGATGTTCAGGCCGTCGCTGGACCGGTGCTGGACGACCCAGTCGATCGCGGCGATCACCTGGGAGACGTCCGTCTCGCCGCCAGCGCTGGCCACCTTCACGCTCACGATGCGCGCGCCCGGGGCGATGCCCGCGAAGCTGCTGCTGCCCGGGACGCCGGAGCTCGAGACGGCGTCGTCACGGCCGGCGATGATGCCGGCCAGGTGCGTGCCGTGGCCGAAGGTGTCGAGGTACGGCGGTGCGCCGGCCTGGGCGTCGAAGGAGAGGTCGGGCCCGTTCACGATCTTGCCGGGCGCCGTGAGGCCATTGACCGGCACGACACCGGAGTCGATCAGCGCGACGTCGATCCCGGCGCCGTTCACGCCCTCTTCCCAGAGGTCGTGCGCGCCGATCGCGTTCGCGAGCGCCGCCATCGACCCCACTGCTCCGGAGCCGGTGGACCCGCTTCCGGAGCTTGCGAGTCGCACCGAGCCATCGTTCGTGACGCTCTGGATCCCAGGGGCGCCGGCCAGGGCTCCGACTGCGCTCCCGGGCAGTCGCGCGACGAACCCGTCGATCAGCCGGAGGCGCAGCCCCTCGCGTCCGCCCAGGCGCTCGACGGACCGGACGGCGTCCGCGTGCTGGCCCGGGTTCTCGCGGATGATCACGCCGACGGCGTCGCTGGCCCGGGCCGTGCCCGGTGCGGCGACCGCGGCAGCGAGGAGGGCGACGGCGACCAGCACGCCGACCGGCGCGTGAGAACGGTGGTACGCGGGGGCACCGCGTCCTGTCCGGCTCTGAGGCCTGGTGCGGTGTGGGACGGCCATTCGCGGGCTCCATTGCTCTCGACGGCCGGAGGCCGCATCGGGATCACCAGCCACGCTGGTCGTTCGTGCGGCGGATTGTCGTCCGTGCAACTATCAGCGTCCATCCCGAATACGCGGGGGAGGACCGGCCGGTTTGTCTGCAGCGGCCACGCGGGCGCGGTCAGGATTCGACACTCGGAGCGTCGGTCTTCCCACTCACGGGTCCGTACCTCTATCATTCCGCGGGCCGCCGCCGGCGGCATCGAACGGATCACGCGGCGCGCACGACGGGCAGGCTGCGAGAGGGTCGGGGGATCCCGGGAGGCCGCTCATGACCCAGCCACGAAGACATGACCGGGTGTCCGCGACCCCGGCGACGGACCCCGCCCCGACACCTGCCGTCACCCGCGTCCTCCTCGTCGACGACCACCGGGCGTTCTCCGAGGCGCTTGCGATCGCGGTCGGCTCCTTTCCGGACCTTGCCTGCGTCGGGACGCCGACCACGATCGCCGAGGCGCTGGCCGCGATCCCGGAGGCCCAACCGGATGTCATCCTCCTGGACATCTACCTGCCCGACGGGAACGGGATCGAGGCAATCGCGGGCATCCGGGCGCTGCAGCCGGGCGTCCGTATCCTCGTGATGACCGGCCACACGGACGTCGACGTGATGGCGCGCGCGGCGTCGGCAGGGGCGAGCGGCTTCCTCCCGAAGGAGAACTCGATCGCGGCAATCCTCGACGCCATCCGAGCCGCACGCGACGGCCAGATGCTGGTCGACGGGTCGACGCTCGCCGCGATCCTCGGCCAGGTGGGGCGAGCGCCCATGGGCCCCCGCGGCCGGGGCGCGGACACGACCCATCTCACGGTCCGCGAGCGGGACGTGCTCGACCTCATGGGCCAGGGCCTGGACCCGCATGCGATCGCTGCCCGGCTCACCATCAGCCTCCACACGTGCCGCGGGTACCAGAAGAGCATCCTCGCCAAGCTCGACGCGCACAGCCAGCTCGAGGCCGTCGTCGTGGCGGCTCGCCGGGGCCTGATCGCGCGCCTGGAGCGCTGACCCGCGCACTGGAGCGCTGACCCGCGCACTGAAGCGCTGACCCGCGCGGGAGCGCCGCCCGAAGGGGATCGCCCGGCCGCGCTGCCCCCCAGATACGGGGTCCGAAGCCCTTGTCTTCGGGCTGGTCGTCCGGGCTGCTCCGAGGCCTACTACAGATCGGGCATCGACGCCCGGTCTGAACACGTGCCCGGAGGCATCGCGCGCCGTGAGGCTCACCCGTGCCGCCGTGCGGCTCCTTGCCGTGCTGGTCGCCCTGGACCTGGTCGTCACCATCGTGGCGCTCGGCGTCTTGCAGGCCGATCCACTCCGCGCGGCCGCGGCCTCCGGCCTGGGCCATGCCAAGGTGGTTGTGATCGTCGGCCCGGCAGGGTCGGTGACCGACTATTACCGGGCTCTCGCCGACGACGCCGTCACGGCCGCGCGCGGGCTCACCGACGACATCGTCTCGATCTACTCGCCCGGGGCCACCTGGCCGACAGTCCGCCGCGCGCTCCAGGGCGCCGCGATCGTCGTCTACCTCGGTCACGGCAACGGCTGGCCCAGCCCGTACAGCGACGCGCTCTATCGGCCGGCCCAGGACGGGCTGGGGCTCAACCCGGTCGCCGGCGTGGACGACATCGCGCACCAGTACTTCGGCGAGGAGGCGATCGCCCGTGAGGTTCACCTGGCGCCGGGCGCCGTCGTGCTGCTTCACCACCTCTGCTACGCATCCGGCGCAGGGGAACCGGGCATGCCCGATCCATCCCTGGGCGTCGCCCAGCAGCGTGTCGACAACTACGGGGCGGGCTGGCTCGCGGCCGGCGCCGCGGCGGTCATCGCCGAGGCCCACTCCGGGCCGGCCTACTACATCGATGCGCTCCTGCGGGGTCGCGTCGGCGCGGAGACGGCATGG
>DASVIK010000201.1:0-1603 GCA_036382135.1 Candidatus Limnocylindrales bacterium
GACGAGCTCGGGCGAGACGTTGAGGTGGACGAACCTGCTCCGGGAGACGCCCCTCCGCGCCGCGCCAATCGCGGCTTCGAGCGTAGCCAGCTCGAGCTCGCGTTCAAGGCCGATCGCGGCTGCATCGCCGAAGCGGCGGTCGGGTGGTGCGCCGTCGGCGAACCTCGTGAGTGCCTCGTATCCGATCGTCAGGCCGTTCCTCAGGTCGACGATCGGCTGGAACACCGGCGCGAAGGCATGCTCCTCGATGACGCCTTCGATCTCGGCATGCATCGTTCGCGCGACGCCTCGGTCGGCGAGCTGCCGCCCGAGCAGCGCGCCGGCGAGATCGGCAAAGTCGACCAGGGCCCCGAGCTGCTCCGACAGCCGCGCCACACCATCGGGCTTTGAAGAGCCGATCGCCAACAGGCCGATCGGGGCGCCCTGGCTCCGGACCGGTGCGTAGGCGAACGCGCGGACGCCGAGGCTTCGGAGGATGTCGCCATACGGGTGTGTCGGATCGTCGATCCACTCCGAGACCCACGGGCCCGCCTTGGCGCGGCGGTGCAGATATCGGCTTCGCTCCACCGTGAACCGTCGAAGCCCAACATCCGGCGACCCTGGTACGACGAACGCGAGAGGCGACGCCGCGCCGTCGGACTCGAAACCCAGGACCGACGCGACGACGATGTCCGACAGGCTGGCGACCTGGCGACAGAACAGCTCGGCCGTCGCCTCGGGGTCGCCGCCGGACGGCAGACGGCGCAGGGTATCGGCGATGAGGGCACGCTCGCGCACGAGCTGCCCGGTCTGCGATTCGAGCTCCCGCTCGTGGCTCACGTCACGGGCCACGTCGACGTACCCCGTGATCGAGCCATCCGCGGCCCAGATCGGCGAGGTGACCGAGCTCACGCGGTAGTGCGAGCCGTCCTTCCGCCGATAGACGACATCGGCCGTCCACGCCACGCCGTGGGCGAGGGCCGCGCCCATGGCGTCGTAATACGACCTCGACTGGACGCCGCTGTCCAGGATTCGCGGCGTCTGGCCGACGACCTCGGCGCTCGCATACCCAGACAGGCGTTCGAAGGCGCGGTTGACATACAGGATTCGGGTCGCCGGGTCCGTGATGATCACGGACTCGGCCGATTGCTCGATGGCTGCCGCGAGACGGGCATGCTCGGCCGCGATCCGGCGAGCCTCGGTGACGTCATGGGCGATGGCGGCCAGCCCGACGGCCCGGCCATCGGCGTCGTGCTGGATCACGCTCGTCCAGAGCAGGCGACGTTCCTCCCCCGAGCGCGTGACGATGCCGTCCTCGCGCTGACCGGCGCCCGCACCGGAAGCGACCGCCGCCCCAAAGGTCTCGCGCAGGGCAGCGCGCTCGTCCTCGGGGACGGCGATATCGATCCAGTCCTGTCCCACGAGTTCATCGCGGCTCCGGCCCAGGAGGCGAAGGAGGAAGTCGTTGATCAACTCGACCCGACCCGAGGTGTCGAGGACGAGAGCGCCCAGATCGATGCCCGACAGGAGGTCACGGAGGCGGGCATCGGTAGCACGCACATGCTCCTCGCCCGTGATCCGCGCGGTCACGTCCCGGGCGACGCCCTCGAGCGCGATCAGAGCG
>DASVIK010000202.1:0-3210 GCA_036382135.1 Candidatus Limnocylindrales bacterium
ATGGACACGTTCGCGACGACCGTGTCGGTGGCGCTCCAGTACGGCGTGCCGCTGCGCGACCTCGTGAACAAGTTCGCCCACGTCCGGTTCGAGCCGAGCGGCTTCACCGGCAACCAGGAGATCCCGATCGCCAAGTCCCTCGTGGACTACATCTTCCGGTGGCTGGGCTCGCGCTTCCTGGGCCCCGAGGACAAGCAGATGCTCGGGCTCATCGATCGCTCCGCGGTCGTGTCGGAGGCGCCGTCCTACGGCGGTTCCTCGTTCGGTGGCGGGTTCGCTCCGTCCGCAGGGCTCGCGTCGGCCGCCGAGGAGGGCCTGTCCTCGATCGACGAGGCCGTCTCGAACGGAGGCTCGGGTTCATCGTCGGCGCCGACCCAGGCCAAGTCGGACCCGCCGGCCGACGCCCCCAAGGCGACCGCCGTCGCGGCCGAACCTGTTGTCGTCGAGGCCCCCAAGGCCGCTTCGGCGCACGAGCCGCTCGCGGTCATCGCCTCGAACGGCCACGCCAACGGCCACGCGACCAACGGCAACGGCAGCGCCAAGCCGGCCGCGATCACCCTCTCGCTGGGCGCGACCAACGTCGCGTTCAAGATCCAGGAGGACGCCCCCAGCTGCGCCGAATGCGGCTCGATCATGATCCGCAACGGCAGTTGTTATAAGTGCCTGAACTGCGGCAGCACGAGCGGCTGCAGCTAGTACTGCGCCATAGAAAACGCTGTTGGGCTGCACACCGGCCCGATCTAGCAGCAGGGGGTGCCGGGCCAACGATTTCGGCTCGAAGGCTTCCCATCTTGGCCTTGTTTGATGCCCCCGACGGACCGCACGGAGCCGATGTTCCAGGCCTGGCGAGATCGCTGCCCGATCTATCTCGCACTGCTCAAGCCGAACACGATCGAGCTCAAGGTGGCGCGCGCCGCGGCCTGACCGCCGGACGACAGGTGACGGGCCGGCGAACTAGGCGCCCGCCACCCGGTCGGTCCGCGCGCGCGGCCCGAAGAGCGTCGCCGATACGAGCGCGACGACCACGATCGCGACCGCCGTGATCGAGATGACGACGGGACCCGAGATCGCGTCGGCCAGCGGGCCGGCGATGAGGATCGGCACCAGGCTGGCCGCGCTCACAATCGAGGCGAGGACCCCGAAGACACGGCCGCGGACGGCCGCCGGCATGTTCTCGAAGAGGGCCGTCTGGGCCGACACGGTGGTCGTCGCGTAGGCGGCGCCCGCGCAGAACGCCAGGACGACGACGAGCGGGATCACCGGCAGGGTCGTGGTCTCGCCGACGCGCGCGACGATCGAGATCGCGACGGCCAGCAGCCCGAACACGAGCAGGCCGGTCTGGGCCGCCGACCGGCGCGAGACGCCGGCCCCGAACTGGCGCAGCCCCACGACGCCGCCCACGACGCCCAGGCCGAGGGGCAGGACCACGACGATGAGGTCCTTCGGGTCGAGGCCGAGCGAGGCGGCCAGGTTCGGCCCGAGCACCCCGATCACCCCCACGAGCGACGCCGCCGCGGCCAGGTGGAGCAGCGGCCGGCTCACCTCGCGGTTGCCGCCGATCGCCTCGAGTCCTTCGCGCAGCTGGCGGGCCGGCTCGTCGATCGCCCGGCCGGCGACGCCCGCCTCGATCGCCACCGGCGGCGCGGACGGCAGGAAGAGCGTGGTGATCGTGGCCGCGGCATAGAAGACCGTGACGACGCCCAGCACGAACGATGGACCGGCGATCGCCACGAGTAGCGGCCCGAGGAACGCGAAGCCCACCGCGAACGACGCCTGGAGCGTCAGGTTGAAGATGCCCATCGCCGTCTCGAGCTCGCCCCGGGGCACGATCCGCGGGATCATCGAAGCCTCGGCCGGGGTCAGGATCACGGTCGTGAGGCTGATCCCCAGGTTCAGGACCAGCAGCACCGCCACGTGCGCGCCGGCCATCGCCAGCCCGAGGTTGAGCGCCGTCCGGATCGTGTTCGGCACGATCATGGCCCAGCGGACATCGAGCCGGTCGACCAGGACCCCGGCCACCGCCGACAGGAGGATCGTCGGGATGAGGAACGACATGACCAGGGCGCTGACGGCGGCATTGGAGCGGGTCGTGGCGAAGACGAGGATCGTCAGCGCGTAGAGCGCCATGTTGCCGCCGACCTGGTTCGAGGCCTGGATGAACCAGAGCCGCGTGAAGGCGGCGTCGCGCAGGATCGAGACCGGTCGGGTCGCTGTCACCGCCCCTATTCTGCGACCCGCCGGTCGAGCGCGGGTCAGCCGGGAGGCGGCGTCAGGTTGTAGCGGGCGATGACGTCGGCCAGCCAGTCGGGCTGGACGAAGGGCAGCTTGTAGCGGGCGCCGAGCTCGGCGATCGCGGCCATGTCGGGTCGGCCGGCGTCAGTCATCTCGACGAACTCGCGGAAGAACCGCTCGAAACCGGCCGGTGAGATGACCTCGATCATCCGGGCAGGGGTCGAGCCGGCATTCCACATCGCGTGGACTTCGCCGCGCGGCTTGACGATGTAGCCGCCCGGCCCGAGGACGACCTCCTGATCGTTCGAGCGGAAGCCGATCTCGCCCTCCAGCACGATCGAGTACTCGTCCTCGAGCGTGTGGATGTGCGGCGGCACGAGCGCGCCGATCTCGAACGGGTGCTCGACGATCGAGAGGGCGCCGCCGGAGTCCTCGCCGTCGATCTTGAAGATGACGTCGACGCCCGGGGCGAGATGCCCCCGCCGGCCGCCGCCGGGCTGGACGACCTTGACCGGCAGCGCCGTCGCGATGGGTACCTGGATCGCCATGATTCGAAGCTCCTCGCTCGCCTAACGGGTAAACAGGGGTGTATAGTGAATGCCGCGAAGCCCGCTGTCAACATTGAGTGAGCAGATGCGTTCTATCAAATCTCGGCCGTACCAGATGCGCCGCCGCGCCGAGCTCGTCGACGAGACGCGCCTGCGGATCACCGAGGCCGCCGTGCGCCTCCACACGACCGTGGGGCCGGCGAACACGTCGATCACGGGCATCGCCGAGGAGGCCGGCGTCACCCGGCTGACGGTCTATCGCCACTTTCCCGACCTCGAAGAGCTCTTCGACGCCTGCCGCGGCCACTGGATGAGCGAGCACCAGCCGCCCGACCTGGCGGCATGGCGGGCGATCCCCGGCCTCGAGGATCGGGCGCGCCAGGCCTTCGCGGACCTGTACGGCTGGTACGGCCAGAACGCCGACGATCTC
>DASVIK010000203.1:0-4916 GCA_036382135.1 Candidatus Limnocylindrales bacterium
GGCGATGGACGCGATCTGGTACAGCGACCGGGGCGCGGCGCGGACGGCCGTCGACGAGGCCAAACCGCGCTGACGGTCACGCCGGCCACGGCCGACGCACCTCGGCGGCGGGCGCGCGTGGCGGACCCCGTGAGCCGGATACGGGAGCGATGAGCCGGCGCGGCTAGACTCCGCCCATGAGGATCGTCTCGCTCGTCCCGTCGGCGACGGAGATCGTCTGCGCCCTCGGACTCAGCCGGCAGCTCGTCGGGGTCACCCACGCCTGCGACTTTCCCGCCGAGGCGCGCGGCAAGGCGGTCGTCACGCGCCCGATCGGAGACCTGCGGGGCGTCTCGGACGCAGCGATCCACCGGCGCATGGCGGCCGCCATCGGGAGCGGGACCCCCGTCTTCGAGGTCGACGAGGACGCGATCCGGCGGGCGAAGCCGGATCTCATCATCACCCAGGCCCTCTGCGCGGTCTGCGCCCCGAGTGGGTCGTCGGTGGCGGAGCTCGCCCGCTCGATCGACCCGGCCATCACCGTCGTGACCCTGGAGCCATCGAGCCTCGAAGGCATCTTCAACACGATCTCCACGATCGGCGCGATGACCGAGACCGAGCACAAGGCCCTGGCCCTGCTGAGCCGCCTGCGCGGTCGCCTCGGCCGGATCGAGCAGAAGGTCGCCAAGAGCCGGGCGGCCGGGCACCAGCCGCTGCGGGTCGTGGGCCTCGAGTGGCTCGACCCGCCGATGGTCGTCGGGCACTGGATCCCGGAGCAGATCCGGCGAGCCGGCGGCTGGGACCTCCTCGGCCGGGATGGCGAGAAGTCGGTCCGCACGACCTGGTCGTCGATCCGGGCGGTCGAGCCCGACATGCTCCTCCTGCTGCCCTGCGGCTTCGGGCTCGAGGAGACGAAGCAGGCGTTCGCCCGGATGCCGCGGCCGGCATTCTGGAGCGAACTGATGGCCGTCCAGCGCCAGAACGTCATCGCCCTCGACGGGTCCGCCTTCTTCGATCGGCCGGGTCCGCGGGTCGTGGACGGCATCTCCCTGCTCGCCGAGATCTTCGATCCCGACCGGTTCGTCGACGTGTCCCCGCCGATGAGCTGGGAGCCGATCCCGGTCTGAGCGGATCCGGTCGTGCCGTTCCGCGCGTCGTTCTCCTGCCTGTGGTGCGGGGCGGCCCACGTGACCCGTGGCCCCGACGACCTCGAAGGCTGGGCGCAACTCTGCCCGGATGACCTCGGTCGGGCCGGTGAGAACCCGTTCCTCCGGTTCCGGTTGCGGGATGCCCTCGCGGAACGTGCCGCGGCCGGTCGGAGTGCGGCGCGCGCACCGGCCGTTTCCCTCGCGCCCGTCGCGCCCGCCACGCCCGGGCCGGCCGCACCCCCGGGCGACATGCCGGCGCAGGAGGGCCTCGACCCGGAGATGGTCGCCTACTACGAGGCCCGCGCCGGCGAGTACGACGACTGGTATCTGCGACGCGGTCGCTACAGCCACGGTCCGATCGACGACATGGCCTGGCGATCGGACCTAGACACCGCCGGCCGATGGCTCGACGAGCTGGATCTCGCCGGGCGCATCGTCGAGCTCGCCACGGGGACCGGCTGGTGGTCGCCGCTCCTCGCCGGCCGGGGCGAGCTGTGGTGCTACGACGCGGCGGAGGCGCCCCTCGAGCTGGCCCGCCGGCGGCTCGTGGCGCACGACCTGCGCGCCCACCTCCACATCCGCGACGCCTGGGCGGAGCCCGAGTTCGAGGCGGACGCCCTGTTCATGGGCTTCTGGCTGAGCCACGTCCCGCGGCCGCGGCTCCGGGCGTTCTTCGCGCTCGCCCGGCGCTGGCTCAAGCCGGGCGGCACGCTCGCGTTCATCGACTCTCGCCACGATCCGTCCTCCTCGGCCCTCGACCACCGGCCCGGGCCGGACGTCACGACCGTCGAGCGCAAGCTCGGCGACGGCCGCACGTTCACCATCCCCAAGGTCTTCTATCGACCCGACGAGCTCGAGGCGGCTCTGTCCGCGGCGGGGTTCGAGGCGCCGGCGGTGGGTTCGACCGCGCGCTTCTTCCTGCTCGGCAGTGCCCGGGCCGGGACTCCACCGGCGCCCTGACCCGCCGCCGCGGTACCGGCCACGAGGAGGAACCGGCCTCGGCCGGGACCGGACCGCCGGTATACTCGGGCCATGTCCCCCCTCGCCCAGCGAACCATCGCGACCGTGGGCTCCGGCGTCATGGCGGAGGCGATGATCGCCGGCCTCCTCCGAGGCGCGCTCGTCGAGCCGGACCAGGTCGTGGCGAGCCATCCGCGCCAGGAGCGGCGGACCGAGCTCGAGCGCCTGTACGGGATCCGGACCACCGCCTCGAACAGGGAAGCCGTCGACGGCGCGGACGTGATCCTGCTCGCGATCAAGCCCCAGATGCTCGCCCGGGTCGGCCGCGAGATCGGCCCGACGCTGCGTGAGGGCCAGCTCGTCCTCTCGGTGATCGCCGGCGCGACGACCACGGCCCTCATCGGCTTCCTCGGCCACGGGCAGGTCGTCCGGAGCATGCCGAACACGCCGGCCCGCCTGGGCCGCGGGATGACCGTCTGGTACGCCACGCCGAGCACGACCGCCGAGCAGCGCGCCCAGGCGAGCGCCCTCCTGCACGCCCTGGGCCACGAGATCGAGGTCGACGACGAGCGGTTCGTCGCGATGGCCACCGCGGTGAGCGGGACCGGCCCGACGTACGTGTTCCTCTTCATGGAGGCGCTCATCGACGCGGCCGTCCACCTCGGCTTCCCGCGCCACGTGGCCCACGACCTCGTCGTCCAGACGATCGAGGGGAGCACCGCGTTCGCGAAGCAGAGCGGCGACCATCCGGCCGTGCTCCGGAACATGGTCACGTCGCCTGGCGGCACCTCCGCCGCGGCCCTCCACGAGCTCGAGTCGGGCCGCCTGCGCACCGTGCTCTCGGAGGCCGTCTGGGCGGCGTTCCGGCGCACCGTCGAGCTCGGCGAGGAGCTCGAGGCGACCGTCGCCCGCGACACGACGGGCGGATGACGACCCCGCCGACCACGACCGACCTCCGCGTCGCGACCCCCACCTCCGGCGCGCTCGACCTGCGCCGAGCGCCGCTCGCGGCGGTCCGGGCGCTCGACCTGCGGGCCCCGGAGCGGGACTTCTGGTCGGATGAGGCGGCCCTGCACGATCGCCTCGAGGCCGGCTGGGCCGGGCTCGACGACGCTGCGTGGCGTCTCCCAGGGGCGGCCCACTCGGACGCCGGCGGGCCCGACTGGTCGCTTCTCGACCACGTCGCCCACCTCGGCGCGTGGCAGGAGCTCGGCATCGACTATGTCGGGAAGGCGCTCGCCACCGGCGCCTGGCCGAGCGACGCCGATTTCGATGGCGGCGACTTCGACCGGTTCAACGAACGCCAGCGTCTCGAATGGGCGGGCATCGATCCGCCGGAGCTGCGGGCGCGCCTCGCCGATTCCCACGCTCGACTGCGCGCCGTCGTCCGGAGGCTGCCGCTCGCGGCGATCCGCTCCGACGCGGCGTGGGGCTGGGTCTACCTCGTGCTCCATGGACACGTGCTCGACCACCTGGGGATCGTGGAGCCGTGGGCCGACCAGCTCCGCGCCCGGCAGGTCGAGGGCGATCCGTTCGCCGTCGAGGGCGACTACGTCCTGACCGATCCGGGCGCTCCGGTCGAGCGCTTCTGGGCGGCCGAGGGCGCGATCCTGCGCCAGTTCGACGGGCAGGTCCGGGCGGTCGCGCTCGACGCCTGGGAGGTGCCAGACGTCACGCCCGGCTGGACGCTCAAGGACCACGTGGCCCATCTCGCCGCATGGTTCGAGGAAGCCGCGGACGCGCTCGACGCCCACCGTACCGAGGGCGGCTGGCGGCCCGGCCCCGACGCCATCGACGCCTGGAACGCGCGGGCGGCGGAGCGGGACCGCGGGTTGTCGCGGACCGCGGCTCTCGAGCGGTTCGAGGCCGGCCGGCGCCGCCTCGAGGCAGCCATCCGGGCGCTCTCGCCTTCCGATCTCCGTGACCCGGACGGCTGGAGCTGGGCCTACGAGGACCTCCACGGCCACGTCCGGGCCCACCTCGCGATGGTCGGCCCGTGGTGCGCCCGGGTGACCTGGCCGCCGCGCGGGGATGGCTCGTGACGAAGGCTGCCGATGGCGTCGGGGCTGCCGGATCGGCGACGGCGAAGGCGACGCCGGCCGCCCAGGCGGTCGATCCCCTGTCGATCGAGCACATCGTCGCTACCGAGGCGCCGCGCGAGTTCCGGCTCGATCCGCGCGGTCGGCTCGTGGCCTACACGCAGGACGCCGCGGGGGCCCGCCAGCTGTTCACGCTCCCGCTGCGCGGCTGGCCGGCCACCCAGGTCACGGCGTCCGAGAAGAACGTCGCCGATCCGCGCTGGTCGCCGGACGGCCGCCGCATCGCGTTCGTCCGCGACGGCGCGATCTCGGTCGTGGATGCGGATGGCTCCCGGCTCGTGACGCTCGGCCATCACCCGGCCGGCGAATCGATGCCCCGCTGGTCGCCGGACGGCCGCCGGCTCGCCTTCATCTCCCGGCGGCGAGGCTGGGCCCAGGTGTGGATCGTCGAAGCGCCCGTCCCGCGACGGGGTCGGCCCGCGGCGGTGCCCCGGCCGGAACGTCCTCGCGCGGTCACGCCGGCCGGGCTCGACGTCGATGAGTACGCGTGGTCGCCGGACGGGACACGACTGGCCATCGCCGCCGAGCGGGGTGAGGCCGTCCGCCACGCCTCGCGGATCTCGGTCGTGACGATCGCCGACGGCACGGAGCGACCGGTCGGCGACGGTGACGACTGGGAATGCGGTGTGCGCTGGCTGCCCGACGGCGGCCTCCTCTTCGTGTCGGATGCCGATGGCTGGTTCCCGGTCGTTCGGGTGGGGGCCGGCCTCGCGCGGCGAACGACGGTCAC
>DASVIK010000204.1:0-11732 GCA_036382135.1 Candidatus Limnocylindrales bacterium
GCCGGCTCGGATCTCCGTTGCGAGGCTCGTGCCACGTTCGGAGAACTTGAAGTACGACGCGATCGCGTCCACGGGCGGCTATCCTCCTGGCTCGCGGTGCGCCGGACCGGGCGGCTCGGACCGCACCCTGACCTGCCTGCCGCGGCCGTCCCACCGACCGAGGCGCATCACCGCAGCGTCAGCCGTTCCCGGCGGCCGACGGTCGGTCCCCCGTTCCTCCGTCCCCCGTCGCCCTCGCTGCGCGGCTACTCGTCCTCGTGGGCGTCGAGGCTGAGCAGCTCCATCTGGACGAATCCACTGGTGTCGAATTCGAGCTGGCGCGGCACGGGCGGCTCCCGGCCGACGTCGCCGATGGGCGCGTATTCGATCACCACGCGCTCGTCGCCCTGGACGAGTGCGTAGACGATGAGCTGATCGGGGCGTGTCTCGAACTCGAGATGCTCGAAGGAATCGATGTTCAGGCAGATGGCCAGGGGGGTGAAGTAGCTCGACACGTCGGGCTGGTCGAAGACGACGCGCTCGACCCAGCCGGTCCCGTGCTCCACGAGGTCGCGCCCGCGCATGTAGCGGTACGAGACGGTCTGCTTGAGGAGCGGGCGCAGCAAATGGTGCATGTCCGTACGGCTGGAGACGATCCCGCGGTTGACGAAGAATTTCGCGGGCGGCTCGGACGACACGCTGCGCTCCTGCTCGATAAAGGACGGGAACCGACGGGGCGCTGATGACCATGACCGGAGGCGCTGGGGCACCGATGCCGGCTGGGCGCGATGGTACCGCATCGCAGGGCCCGCGAATCCACCGGTGCGCGTGCGCGATCGCCCTGTCGACGCTCCATCGGCCCGACAGCGCGGCGCCGGCCTCGACACCCGGCGGTACGATGCAGCCACATGGGCGGCATCCCGCGACCGGGGTCCGATCACCGTTGCCGACGAAGGCGTTCCGCCCGTCCATGACGTCGCGCCCGAGCTGTGGGCCGGGTCCGGCGTGACCACGACCCCGGCGAAAGGATGGCCGACATGGGCGACGACGAGCAGACCGGGTGGGGATCCGAGGGCCAGGCCACCGACGAGTCCGGCGGCGGCTGGACCGCACCCGACGCCCAGGCCGGCATGCCGGCCGAGGAACCGGTCGCGAACACCGGGGAGGAACCCACCGGCGGATCGCTTCTCGGCGACGAGATCGAGGTCGCCTGGTGTTACTACAGCGAAGCGGCGGGCGGGTACACCTCCACGATCTATGCGGCATCCCGCGAGAAGGCGGACAAGAAGGCCGGCGTGCTGGTGTTCTGCCATGCCGGTCGATGCCAGACGGACAGCCCGATCACCGAGGCATGTGAGTAGCCTCGCGCCGGGCCGGAGCTGGTAACCGCACACCCGAGAGGGCCGACGCCGACGCGTATCATCGGCCCATGCTCCTCGCGGTCGATATCGGCAACACGAACATCAGCATCGGGCTCGTGCGCGACGGCGCGCTCCTCGCCACGCGACGCGCGGCGGCGCGCGACGGCTCGACCGTCGACGAGGTCGAGCTCCTCCTCGATGGCCTCCTCGGCCTCGACGAGGCGAACCTCAGCGAGATCTCCGCGATCTGCCTCGCGTCGGTCGTGCCGAGCCTCGGGCTGGCGGTGGAGGAGGTGGCGACGCGGCGGCGCCTGCGCATCCTCGTGGCGTCCGCCGGGACCGTGCCGATCCCGATCCGGGTCGATCGGCCGGCGGAGGTCGGCGCCGACCGGCTCGTCAACGCGCTCGCCGCCTTGCGCCTGTACGGGGCGCCGGCAGTCGTCGTGGATTTCGGGACGGCCACCACGTTCGACGTCGTCTCGGCCGACGGCGCCTACGTCGGCGGGGCGATCGCCCCGGGCCTCGAGCTCGGGCTGGACGCGCTCGCGGCACGGACCGCCAGGCTGCCCCGGGTCCCGCTGCGGGCACCCGACCGCGCCATCGGCCGCGACACGGTGAGCGCGATCCAGTCGGGCGCGGTGCTCGGCTACCAGGCCCTCGTCACGGGTCTCCTAGCCCGGATCCGCGGCGAGCTCGCCGCCACGACCGGTATCGCGCCCCGCGACGTGCGGGCGATCCTCACGGGCGGGCTCTCCAACGCGCCGTGGGTCGCGGCCCTCGAAGGGGTGGATGCCACCGATCCCGACCTCACGCTCCGCGGCCTGGCCATCCTCCACGCCGAGGTCGCGGGGGGCGAGCCGATCGAGCTCGGCCTCGGATGAGCGGAGCCACCCCGGCCGACCGCGAGCACGAGGTGGGCCACCGCCTCGACGGCCGCCTCATCGGCCTGGGGATCACCGGTTCGATCGCCGCGTACAAGGCACCGGAGCTGGTCCGCGCCCTCCAGGCCGAGGGCGCCGAGGTCGTCGCCCTCCTTACCCCCTCCGCTGCGCGATTCGTCGCGCCGCTCACCCTCGCGGCCCTCACCCGCCACACGGTCGAGGCGGACATCCTGGCCCTCCTCCCGGACGGCCGGATCGGCCACATCGTCGCCGCCGACAGCGCCGACGCGATCCTCGTCGCACCGGCCACCGCCAACTGGCTCGGGGCGATGGCGGCCGGCCTCGCCGGCGACGTGGTGACTGCGACCTGCCTCGCGACGACCGCGCCGGTGATCGTGGCGCCCGCGATGGACGGCGACATGTACGCCCACCCGGCGACGCGGGCGAACGTCGCCCGACTCCGTGAAGCGTTCGGGTACGCGATCGTCGAACCGGAGATCGGGCCGCTCGCCTCCGGGCAGTCCGGCATCGGCCGCCTCGCCGCGACCGGGATCGTCGTCGACGCGGTCGTGGCCGCCGTCGCCGGGCACGCCCTCCGCTCCCCCGATCCCGCGTCGCGCCCGCCGGCCGCGGAGCTGCCCCGGGAGGCCGATCTCGCCGGCCGGCACATCGTCGTCACGGCCGGCGGCACGGCCGAGCCGATCGACCCGGTGCGCTTCATCACGAACCGCTCGTCGGGCCGGATGGGCGTCGCCCTGGCCGAGTCGGCCCTCGATCGCGGGGCGCGGGTGACCCTCATCGCGGGCACGGTGAGCGTCGCCCTGCCGGATCGCGCGACCATCGTCCAGGTCGGCTCGACCGCCCAGATGCGGGCGGCCCTGCTCGCGGCCACGGGGACGGCCGACCCGGGTGGCCGCGCCGCCTTCGATGCCCTCGTCATGGCCGCAGCCGTGGCCGACTTCCGGCCGACCCGGCCCGCCGAGACCAAGCTCGCTCGAGGCGAGCACCTCACGCTCGAGCTCGAGCCGACGCCCGACCTGCTGGCCGAGGTCGGGCGGATCGCCCGGGGTCTCGATTCGACCGGCGCGCCGACTCGACGGGCCCACGAGCCGGCGCCCGTCCTCGTCGGGTTCGCGGCCGAGACCGGATCGCTGGAGCGCGCCGCGGAGAAGCTCCGCCGCAAGGGGGTCGACCTGCTCGTGGCCAACGACGTCGCCGAACCCGGATCCGGCTTCGAGACCGAGACGAACCGGGTGACGATCTTCCGGGCCGAAGGGCCGCCCGACGCATGGCCGCTCCTCACGAAGCGCGAGGTCGCCGACCGGGTGCTGGACCTGGTGGCCGAGCGGCTGGACGCCCGGGACGCGGCGCGCCAGACTGCTGGGGCACCGCGCGCGGAGCTCGCCGAGCACGAGACCCAGGACGCCACCGAGCGTCAGACGCAGGAGACCGGACGATGAGCGCCACCGTCGAGCCGACCCGCCGCCTCACCGTGAGCGACATCGCCAAGCTCTACGCGGACGGGCGGCGGATCGCGATGCTGACCGCGTACGACTATCCCACGGCGCAGATCCTCGACGAGTCCGGCATCCCGATGATCCTCGTCGGCGATTCCCTGGGCGAAGTGATGCTCGGCTACGACTCGACCGTGCGGGTGACGATGACGGAGATGCTCCATCACACGCGGGCGGTCGTCCGCGGCACCGCACGGTCCCTCGTCGTCGGCGACATGCCGTTCCTGTCCTACGCCACGCCGGACGAGGCGCTCGAGAACGCCGGGAAGTTCCTCCAGGACGGCGGCGCCCAGGCCGTCAAGGTGGAGGGCGGCGTCCGTTCCGCCCGGATCGTCGAGACACTCGTCCGGGCGGGCATCCCGGCCATGGGCCACATCGGCTGGACGCCCCAGGCCCGGCACGGGATGGGCGGCAAGGTCCGCGTCCAGGGCAAGTCCCGGGACCAGGCCCGCGCCCTCCTCCACGACGCCCTGGCGATCCAGGAGGCCGGCGCGTTCGCGATGGTCCTCGAGCTCGTCCCGGAGGCGCTGGCGACTGCCATCACGCAGCGGCTGCGCATCCCGACGATCGGCATCGGGGCGGGCGCGGGCTGCAGCGGCCAGGTGCTCGTCATCACGGACCTGCTCGGCATGGGCTCGTTCGTCCCGCGCCACGCGCGCCAGTACGCGAAGCTGCGCGAGACGATCCTCGCCGCGGCGGCGGCGTACGCGGCCGACGTCGAGGCCGGGACCTTCCCTGGGCCGGAGCAGTCGACACGGATGGACGAGGACGTCCTCGCCGAGGTGCTCGGCCAGGGCGGGGCCGATCGACCCAGCCACTCGGAGACACCGGCCGGCGGGATCCCGCTCGACCGCGACCTCTGACCGTGCCGGGCGCGCTCGTTCGCACCGGCCCGGCGGCCGGGGGGCGAGGCCGGTGACACGCGTGCTGCGGACCCGGGCGGAGCTCCGTGCCGCGCTTGCCGAAGCGCCCCGCCCGATCGGGCTCGTCCCGACGATGGGCTGGCTGCACGAGGGCCATCGCTCGCTCATGGCCCGGGCGCGCGCCGAGAACGCCACGACCGTCGTCACGATCTTCGTGAACCCGCGCCAGTTCGGCGATGCCGCGGACTTCACACGCTACCCGCGAGCGGAGTCGCGCGACCTCGCCATCTGCGAGTCGGAGGGCGCCGACCTCGTGTGGGCGCCGCCGGTCGACGAGGTCTACGTGCCGGGCTTCGACACGACGGTGGCGGTCGGCGCGGTCGCCGGCCCGCTCGAGGGAGCGGCCCGGCCGGGCCACTTCGCCGGGGTCGCCACCGTCGTCGCGATCCTGTTCTCGCTCGTCGGCGCGCAGCGCGCCTATTTCGGCCAGAAGGACGCGCAGCAGGTGATGGTCATCCGGCGGATGGCCCTGGACCTCGCGATGGGCACCGAGGTCGTGGCGTGCCCGACCGTCCGTGAGCCGGACGGCCTCGCGCTCTCGTCGCGCAACGTCCACCTGGCGCCCGAGGAGCGGGCCGCCGCCGCGGTCCTGCGCCGAGCCCTGGTGGCCGCGCGCGACCGCTGGCTCGCCGGCGAACGCTCGGGCGATGCGCTGCGGAGCTCGATGCGGGCGACCCTCGATAGTGAGCCGCTCGCCCGCACGGACTACGTGTCGGTCGCGGATGCCCGGTCGCTCGCCGAGCTCGACCGGGTCGACCCCCCGGCCGTGCTCTCCCTCGCCGTCCGCTTCGGAGCGACGCGACTGATCGACAACGAGCCCCTGGGCTGACGTCCGATGATGCGCCGCCTGCCGCTCGCGTACATCGTGTACTTCGGCGCCGTCGGCGCCGCATTCCCCTATCTGCCGGTCTTCTACCGCGACCTGGGCCTCGACTTCAACGCGATCGGCGTCGTCGCGGCCCTCCAGGCGGCGACCCAGCTTGTCATGGCGCCCATCTGGGGCGGGCTCGCCGATCGCTTCCCCCGCTCGCGACTGACGCTTCCCGCGGCGGCCCTGTTCGCCTGCGCCGGAGCGGTCATCCTCCTCACGGCGACCGAGCTCCTCGGGCCGGTCTTCGGCGCGATCATCGGCGGCGTCATCCTCTTCGCCGGCCTGGCTGGCATCGGACCCGTGCTGGACGCCCGGACGCTCGAGTTGCTCGGGGCCGACCGGAGCCGCTACGGGCAGGCCCGGGCCTGGGGATCGGCCGCCTTCGTCGTCTCGGCGACGGTCGTCGGGATCGTCCTGGATCGCGAGGGCCCGCGCTCGATCTTCGCGATCTACGTGCCGGCGCTCCTGTTGACCGCCCTCGTCACGGCGTTCCTGCCGCGGCGCGGCACGAGCCGCTCGGCCAGCATCATGCGCGGGGCGCGGTCCGTCCTGGCGGCCCCGGGGCTCGCGCTGTTCCTCGGCGGCGTCTTCCTCGTCTGGACGGCGCTCAGTAGCCTCAACGCGTTCTACTCGATCCAGATCGTCGCCCTCGGCGGTGGGGCGACCCTCGTCGGCGTCGCCTGGGCGCTCGGCGCGGTCGTGGAGGTCCCGATCATGTTCGGGTTCGCCAGGCTCGGCAGGCGCTTCGGCAACGAGCGGATCGTCATCCTCGGCACGTTCACGTTCGCGCTGCGTGCCCTGCTCGCGGCGCTGGCTCGCGATCCCGCCGCCCTCGTCGCGGTCTCGGTCCTGGAGGGCTTCTCGTTCGCCTGCTTCTTCGTCGGCGGCGTGACCTATGTCTCGAGCCTCGCCCCGACGACCCTGGCCGGCACCGCGCAGGGGCTCTTCGCGGCGACCGCCGGGCTCGCCACGATCGTGGGGTCGAGCCTCGGCGGCGTCGTCGCCGACTGGATCACGATCCCGGGCCTCTTCGCGGTGGCCGCCGGTCTGCACCTCGTGGCGGCGGGCGTGGTCACCTTCGCGATCCGCCGTGGCCCGGGCATCCGCCTCAGGCCTGCGGTCCCCATCGCCGACGTGACGACGCCGCCGCCGACCGGCGACCCGACCGGGCCCTAGCCGCGGGTCGCGGCCGCCAGGATCCGGTCGATGTCGAGGTGCCCGGCGACGAGGTCCTTGATGAGCTCGATCTTCTCGCGGTCGGCCGGATGTGTCTTCACCAGGAGGTCATGGACCTCGGAGGCGACCCGGTAGGTGTCGTCCGCGACGAGCGTCGCGAACAGGTCGGCCCGCCGGATCGCGTCGATGACGGCCGGGCGCGGCCGGTAGCCACCGGTCAGCACGAGCCCCAGCGCGGCGCCCTCGTGCCCACCCACCGCCGCGATGCCGCCCCACGGCCGCCCCGCGAGCCCGGGCGGGCGACCCGGCGGGGAGCTCGCCGGCGTCCCGCCGTGCGCCGGCCCGACGAGGTGGGCGGTCGTCAAGGTCAGGATCACGTCCTCGCGGTCGCCCGGCACGATGACGAGCGTCCGCGGTCCGATGCGTTCGAGCATGTGGCCCGGCTCCATCGCCCCGATCGCGATGTCGCCGATGACGGCATCGAGGTCGGGTCCCGGGTGGAGCGGCTCGCCGTGGACCCCTTCGAGGATCATCTCGAGCGTCGGGTTCGAGAGGATCGGCCGGTACGGCAGGACGCCGAGGAGCGCGATCCCGTGGCGCGCCAGGCCGCGCTCGAGCGTCCGGACGATGCCCGGCTGGGCGTCGAGCTGGACCTTGTTGACGATCGCTCCGGCGACGTGCACCCCATGGGCCGCGAACAGCGACGCGTTGAGCACGATCTCGTCGATCGGCCGGCCCACGCCACCCTCCGACACGATGACCGTCGGCGCGCCGAGCATCGAGGCCACGGCGGCGTTCGAGAGCCCGATCACGGCCCCCACACCCGCGTGGCCGGTGCCCTCGACCAGGAGGACGTCGCGGTCGGCGAAGTCGCGGGCCGCGAGGCGGATCCGGGCGCCGAGGTCCTCGACGACGTCGCCGGCGATATACGCCTTCGTGAACCCGCGCGGGATGTGGACCGGGCTCATGGCGGTGAGCGGGTCGGTCAGGCCGAAGACCGCGCGCATGAGGACGGCGTCCTCGTCGGCCGGCGTCCCGTCGACTTCGACCGTGCGCTGGCCGACCGGCTTCATGAACCCGATCGAGAGGCCCTCGCGGGTGAAGCCGTCGAGGAAGCCGAGGGCCGTGGTCGTCTTGCCGCGGTTCTGGCCGGTCGCCGCGAGATAGAGCTGGCGCATGGGCGCGGGTCAGCCGGTCGGTCGGTCCGCGCCGCGCCGGGTCAGCTGCGGGTCGTCGTCTTGCGTTCGACGAGCGCGACCGCGTCGCGCAGGCGGCCGAGGGTCTCGGCGTCGATCGCGTCCGGCTCGAGGTAGGGCCCGAGGCGCTCCATGATGTCCACGACCAGGCCCGCGAAGACGCTCGCATCGGCCACGAAGAACTGCGGCTCGTTGTTATACCGGACGAGCGTCAGCCGACCCTGAAGGACCCGCCGGTCCTCGACGTGGGCGACCTGCGTCGCGAAGCTGTGGCCCTGGATCCCGTCGGGGTTGTTGAGGAAGTTGAGCGCGTTGTCGATCGCCAGGCCGAACCGCGCCCGCCAGGCCACGAGGCGCTCGTGGACCTCGGCCGGGATCCGCACCTCGGCGACCTCATCGAACACCTCGGGGGCCACCGTCAGCAACCCGACGAGGGTCGTGCCCGCCCGTGAGCCGAGCATCACCTGGAGGCTGCGCTCGAGGGTGAAGACCTCGGAGTCGAACCGGGGACTCGTGATGACGTCGGTCAGCAGGTCTTCGACATTGTCGAGGATGCCCGGCTCACCGACGGAATTGGCGAGCTGGAGGATCTCCTCCTTGAACAGGAACTTCTCTTCGTGGTCGAGCATGGCGGCGATGGTACACCGCGGGCCTGCTCAGGCATGCCCCCGGGGCACACGGACGGGGCGCCCGGGCACCGGCGGCGCGGGGCCGTCGCCGAGTCGATCGAAGAGGTTGCGGGTCATGCGCACGACGCGCTCGTCGTAGGGCGTCGCGTGACCGAGGTAGGCGCGGGAGCCGAACTTGTCGATCGCCCACGACCACTGGAACGTGCCGGCGGCGAAGACCGTGGCCCCGGACACGGCCGTGTACATCGTGGACGTGTGGATCCCGGGGCCGGACGACGGTGCCCCGACCCGTGGCCGGCGGATCACCGTGTCGACGGGCCCCTGGGCGAGGATCGCCGTGCCCGGCTGGGCGAACTGCGGGAAGAACGTGTCGTATTCCTGGCCCACGAGGTTGACGATGCGATCGCCGGTCCGCAGGCCGGTGCCCTCGTACAGCCAGTGGCGGTGCTGCTGCACGATCCAGTCCGCCGGACGCCGGACGATGTGGCCGTACATCTGGCCGACGAGGGTCGCCTCCGGGTCGTTGACCGGAGCTTCGCGCCAGCGGACAGTCGTCAGCTCGGGCCGGGTCGACGCGAGCGGGTCGAGGTCGGCCACCTTGTAGCAGGTCACGCGCCGGGCCGGGCCGAGCGGCGACGGCTCGAAGCGGACCTGCCAGTAGACCTCGTTGGCCGAGAGGAACGCCACGTTCACGCCGGACGCGATGGCGCCCTCAAGGGCCGTCCGCATCGGGCGGGACCAGTATTCATGGTGCCCGGCGAAGACGACGAGGCGGCGGCCGGCGAGCACCTCCGGATGAAGCTCGAGGTCCACATCGGCCGCGTACTCCACGTCGCGACCCTCGCGCTCCTGCCAGCGCACGAACTGGAGCTCCCAGCGCGGCAGGTAGCCCGCCCCGGACGCGAGCGTGAGCGGCCGGTCGAAGCCCACCTGGACGGCTCGGCGTCCGCGCGCGATCCCGGCGGGGTCGGCCGGCGAGTCGGCGTAGAAGTCGGCTCCGCCCCAGTTGTTGTAGGCCTGCCAGGTCGTCGAGGCGCTGACGAAGAGGACCGGTGCCGGCGGACCGGGGGACGGGCGCACGACGAGCGGCGCACAGCCGATACCGCCGGAGGCGGCGGTGAACACCGCGAGGTACATCCCGCTCGGCCAGTCGGGCGGGATCTCGATCTCGAGCGCTGCCGGCCAGCCTGCCTCGGCGAGACCGGTCCGGGCGTCCCGGGTCGGTGGGCTGGACGCCGTCGCAGGCACCCCCCTGTCGGCGCGTACGAGGCGCCCGCCGTCTCCGTCGTACCACCCCAGGCGATACCACGAGACGTCGACCCGCGTGGAACCGGCGACGTGGACGGCCACCCGCTCGCCGGGTGCCGCGGACGCGTGGCTGAGGAACCCGGTCGGTCCCAGGGGCAGGCCCGACCGGAGGTCCCAGGCGCGCGTCCCGCGTAACGCGTTCTCGTCGGCGATCCGGGTGCTGCGCGGCCCCGGCGGCCGCGAGGGTGCCGGCGTCGGGGTCGAAGGGGCCAGGGTCGAAAAGCTCGGCGGAGCGTCCGTGGCGGTCGGTGCCGGGGTCAGCGTGCTGTGCGGCGTCTCGACCGGACCGCAGCCCGTCGCGAGCGCGCCGAGACCCGCGGCAAGGCCGGCCCATGCTGAGCCGACGAGAAATCGGCGGCGGTCCACGATGGCGACTCCCATCGCCTCCCGTGGGCGCGGGTCAGGCGCGCGATGACGGACTCAGAGGCGTGATCGCTGGACGAGCGAGGCGCCCCGGGTGCGGCGCGACCGGTCGACCCGGTCGCGCCGCGACCGGACGATTACGGGTACAGGCCGCGCATGGCCGTGGCGTCGGCGACCCGCTGGACGGCCAGGAGGTAGGCGGCGGTCCGCATGTTGACCTCTTCCGTCTTGGCCAGGTGGAGCGTCTCGTCGAAGGCCCTGTCCATGATCTCCTTGAGCTTGGCGTTCACGATCGCCTCGCTCCAGTGATCCCGGTTGAGGTCCTGCACCCACTCGAAGTAGCTGACGGTCACGCCGCCGGCGTTGCACAGGATGTCCGGGATGAGGAAGACACCGCGGTCGTACAGGATGACGTCGGCGGCCGGCGTGATCGGCCCGTTGGCCGCCTCGGCGACAAGCTTCGCCTTGATGTTCGCGGCGTTCTGGACCGTGATCTGGTTCTCGAGCGCCGCCGGGATGAGGATGTCGCACTCGGTCTCGAGCACGTCTTCGTTGGTCACGTCACGCGCGCCCGGGAAGCCCTGGACCGTGCCGTGCTCCTTCTTCCAGGCGATGACCCGGTCGATGTCGAGGCCGATCGGGTTGTGGATGCCGCCGGTGGAGTCGCTGACCGCGACGACCGTCGAGCCTTCGTTCCGGATGAGGCGCGCGGCGATCGAGCCGGCGTTGCCGAAGCCCTGGACCGCCACCCTCGCGGACGTCAGGTCCATGCCCAGGTGGGCGGCCGCCTTGATGATGCAGTAGACGGTTCCCCGTGCCGTGGCTTCGTTCCGACCTTCCGAGCCGCCCAGGGCGATCGGCTTGCCGGTGACGACCCCGGGGACCGTGTATCCGACGTGCATCGAATACGTGTCCATGATCCACGCCATCGTCTGGGCGTTGGTGTTGACGTCCGGGGCCGGGATGTCCTTCTCGGGGCCGATGATGATGCTGATCTCCGTCGCATAGCGGCGGGTCAGGCCCTCGATCTCCTTGAGCGAGAGCTTCTTCGGGTCGACGATGACGCCGCCCTTGCCGCCGCCGTACGGGATCCCGACGACCGCGCACTTCCAGGTCATCCACATCGAGAGGGCCTTGACCTCGTCGAGGCTCACGTCCTGGTGGTAGCGGATGCCGCCCTTGGCCGGCCCGCGGCCCAGGTTGTGCTGGACGCGATATCCGGTGAAGACCTGGACGCTGCCGTCATCCATATGGACGGGGAAGTGAACGGTCAGCTCCCGGCGCGGTTCGCGCAGGACCCGGCGAAGGCCGGGATCGAGGTTCAGGCGATCCGCGGCGAGGTCGAACTGCTGTTGCGCGACGGCCCACGGATTGATCCGCGCAGTGGTCGGCTCGGTGGTCATGGAGAGATCAACCTCCGAGCCTGAGGTCCCCGATCGAGGGGGTCAGGCGTGCTGAGTCTTCTCCCGGAAGACCCCACGGTCCGCGGCGTTGCCATGATGGTGCAGGCGTGCCGCGTGGCTTGGTCCTC
>DASVIK010000205.1:0-5798 GCA_036382135.1 Candidatus Limnocylindrales bacterium
TGACGAGGGCCCCACCGAGCCGCCCGCCGGCTCCGGTCACGACGACCCGCATCGTCAGTCGGCCCGCGTGGAGCCGGCCAGGCGGGCGGCGTACTGGCGCTCGTAGTAGGCGTCCCAATCGCCGCCCCGGATGGCCCGCCACCATCCCTCGTTCGCGACGAACCAGTCGACCGTGCTGGCGATCCCCTCGTCGAACGGGGTCCGGTTGCGCCAGCCCAGGGCCGCCAGCTTCGAGCCGTCCATGGCGTACCGCCGATCGTGGCCCAGCCGGTCGGCGACGGTCCGGACGAGCGACCAGGGCTTGCCGAGCCGCTCGAGGAGCCCGGCCACGACGTCGCGGTTGGTCAGCTCCAGCGAGCCGGGCACGTTGTACGTCTCGCCACGCACCCCGTGCCGGAGCACGTGCTCGATCGCACCGGCGTGATCGGCGACGTAGAGCCAGTCCCGGCGCTGGAGGCCGTCGCCGTAGAGCGGCAGCGGCAGGTCGTCGAGCGCGTTCGTGATGAACAGGGGGATGAGCTTCTCGGGGTGGTGGAACGGGCCGTACGTGTTCGCGCCACGGGTGACGACCGCGTCGACGCCGTGGGTCACGACATAGCTCCGGACGAGGAGCTCACCGGCCGCCTTCGCGGCGCTGTACGGCGAGCGCGGCGCGAGCCGGTCGTCCTCGCAGGAGAGACCCGTCTCGACCGAGCCGTAGACCTCGTCGGTGGAGACCTGCAGGAGACGTGGCGCAGCCGTCCGGTCGCCGGCCAGGGCGCGCTCGCCCTCGCGCCGGCACGCCTCGAGGAGCACGTGGACCCCGATGACGCCCGTCATGAGGAAGGCCTCCGGGTCGAGGATCGACCGGTCGACGTGCGACTCGGCCGCGAAGTTGACGATGGCGTCCGTCCCGGCCACGAGCGGCCCGACGACCGCGCGATCGGCGATGTCGCCGCGCACGAACCGGAAGCGGGCCGCCTGCTCGGCGTCGGCCCGCACCGCCTCGAGGTTCGCTTCGCTGCCGGCGTACGTGAGCTTGTCGAGCACGGTGATCCGGGTCCCGTCGCGCCGCCCGAGCACCTCGCGGACGAAGCAGCTCCCGATGAACCCCGCGCCGCCGGTGACCAGGAGATGGGCCCCCGGCCGCGCCCACGGTCGCGGCTCGACGCCCTCGCCTGCGCTCACGCCTTCTCGGCGGGCAGCGGGGCGGCCGGGGAGTCGTCTTGGCGCTGCGGTGGCCGGGTCAGGCGACCTTCGGCCGCATCGGCCTCCGCGATCTCGGCAGCCCGGAGGAGCGACGGGACCGTGCCCGCGTCGGCCCAGTGCCCCTCGTAGACGCGGGAGTAGAGCCCGCCGGCGGGGATGTAGTGGTTGAGGACGTCGGTGATCTCGAACTCGCCACGTCCCGACGGCGCCAGGTGTTCGATCACCGCGAAGGCGTCGGGTCGCAGGAAGTAGATCCCGATCGGGATGAGGTCGCTCTTGGGCTGCTTGGGCTTCTCCTCGAAGCCGATGACCCGTCCGTCCGCGTCGAGCTCGGCGACCCCGAAACGCTCCGGGTCAGGCACCCGGTAGAGGAGCGTCCCGGCGCCCCATGGGCCGGCCTCGAACTCCCCGGCGACATCGGCCAGCGCCGGCCCGCGGAGGATGTTGTCGCCCAGCACGCAGCAGAAGGCGTCGTTCCCGATGAAGTCCCGGGCGAGGCCGATGGCGTGGGCGATGCCGAGCGCGCCGCGCTGGTAGCGATACGTCAGGTCGAGGCCGAAATGACGCCCGTCACCGAGCAGCTCGACGACGTCGCCGACGCTCTTGCCGCCGACGATGACGAGCACCTCCCGGATGCCCATCCCCGCGAGCGTCTCGATGGGGTAGTAGATCATCGGGCGGTCGTAGATCGGCAACAGGTGCTTGTTCGTGACGATCGTCAGCGGGAACAGTCGTGTCGCTGTTCCGCCGGCGAGGACGATGCCCTTCATCGCGGGTCAGGGTAGCAGGGGTCGAACACGCCGTGGCCGCCTACGGTCCGCTGGCCGGAGACGGGGTGGGGGTCGAGCCGGGTGGCGGCGGCAGGCCGCCCTGGTAGTCGGTGATGACGAGGACGTACTCGAGCTTGTCCAGGTCCGCGGTCGGCGTCAGGAACGCGATCTGGACGACGGCATTGGCGTCGCGCTGCACGTCGACGACCTGGCCGATCGGCAGGCCCTTGGGATACGGCGAGCGGACCCCGTTGCCGAGCACGATGCCGGCCGTGACGATCTGGTCGCCGATGTTGACCCGCACGGTCGCGTCGATGTTCGCCATCCGGAGCGGGCTGCTCAGCTGCCCGGCGACGTCGCCGGTCGCCCGGTTGCTCTGGATCATGCCGGTGACGGTCGAAGTGGGGTCGCTGAGGAGGGTCACGTGAGCCGTCGTCGGCGACGCGTCCGAGATCCGGCCGGCGACAGCTCCGCCGGCGGCGATGACGACGTCGCCGACGGCCAGGCCATCGCTCGTGCCCCGGTCGATCGTCAGGATCTGGCCGAGCTCAGGGCGTTCGCGGGCGATGACGGTGGCGGCGATCGTGTGGAAGTCCGACCCGTTCTTCGCCCCGAGGAGCGCCAGCAGCTGGTCGTTCTCGACCTGGAACTCCTGGAGCCGGACGTTGTCGATGCGCAGGCGGTCGAGCTCGGCCCTGAGGTCGCGGTTGTCCTGGCGCAGGGTCTGCATCTCCTGGATCGACTCGACGACCGAGCCGAGGGTGGCGGCCACGCCGGCGACGGTACCCTGGATCGGCCGGAAGGCGAATCCGACGCCCGATTGGAGCTCGCGGACGAACGGCGTCCCGGACAGGGTCATCGCTCCCAGGCTCAGCCCGAGCATGATCGCGAAGACGACCACCCTGCGCCGGGCGACCCGGGCGGAGCGAGTCGTGATCAGGCCGGACATGTCGGTGATCCTCCGAGGGCCCGGGGGCGGGTCGTCAGATCGAAACCGTCACGCTCGGCACGTCCGTCAGCGCGGCGTCCGCGCATACGTGTCCGCGACGAGCACGCGCTGCATCTTGTCGAGCTCCTCGAGGACGATGCCGGTCCCTCGAGCGACACAGGTGAGCGGATCGTCGGCGACGTGGACGGGCATCTGGGTGGCCTCAGCCACCCGCCGGTCCAGGCCCTGCAGGAGCGCGCCGCCGCCGGCCAGGACGATGCCCTGGTCCATGATGTCGGCGACGAGCTCCGGCGGCGTCTCCTCGATGGTGTCCTTGATCGTGTCGACGATCTGCTGGACCGACGGCTCGATCGCCTCCCGGATCTGGTCCGCGCCCACCTCGACGCTGCGGGGCAAGCCGGTCAGGAGGTCGCGGCCGCGGAGCGTGACACGCTGGACGTCCCATTCGCCGGGATAGGCCGACGCGATCGCGATCTTGATGTCTTCGGCCGTGCGCTCGCCGAGGAACAGGTTGTACTCGCGCCGGGCGAACGTGACGATGTCCTGGTCCATCTCGTCGCCGCCGATGCGGATGCTCCGGCTGACGACGATGCCCCCGAGGCTGATGACCGCGACCTCGGTCGTGCCGCCGCCGATGTCGACGATGAGGCTGCCCGATGGCTCCGAGACCGGGAGGCCGGCGCCGATCGCGGCGGCCATCGGCTCCTCGATCAGGCGGGCCCAGCGCGCTCCGGCGTTCATCGCCGCGTCACGGACCGCCCGCTTCTCCACCTCGGTCACGCCCGACGGGATGCCCAGGATCATCCGTGGCCGCGGGATGAGACCGATGCTCTTGTGCACCTCGTGCACGAAGTAGCGGATCATCTGCTCGGTCACGTCGAAGTCGCTGATGACGCCGTCGCGGAGCGGGCGGACCGCGATGATGTTGGCCGGGGTGCGGCCGACCATCCGCTTCGCCTCGGCCCCGATGGCCAGGACGCGCTTCGTCTTGGCATCGATCGCGACGACGCTGGGCTCGCTCATGACGATCCCGCGGTTGCGCACGTGGACGAGCGTGTTCGCCGTGCCGAGGTCGATCCCGATGTCGCGGGAGAAGAGGCCGAGGATGGCGTCGAACATGTGCGGGGCAGGTTCCTTCTGCGGGGACACGGCGTCCGGGATGGCGACGGGGCCACGGTAGCCCGTAGGCCGCCTCTGGGCGTGACTCTCGCCGAGGTCGTCGCTCGGGGAAAACGGGCGTCAGTATACGCGCCCGGACAGGCATCTCCGGTCAGGCTCACCACGGGCCGGCCGTGGGCACGTCGCCGGCGTGCGGTGGCAGGTCGGTCGTGGGCGCTGGTGCCCCGGCCCGTGGGCCCTGCTCGTCCCGTGGCCCGCTGGCCTCGCAGCGTTCGTCCCGTCGCATCGGCTCGCCAGGCCATCCCGCACGTGGCCAGGATCGCGCCCGGGGATGGTCAGGCCGCCGGTGGCCACGATCTCGGGGCCGATCGTGGCCTCGGGACCGACGGTTCGTGCTCAGCTCGGCACCGGCGCGACCGCTCCGCCCCCGATTCGACGTCCGAACCGGCCCTCCAGGTGGCCTGAGAACCCCCGGGCGCGATCCTGGCCACCGCCTCGGGCTCCCTACCCGATAGCGGTCTCCCCAAGCGATTCTGGCCAGCGAGGGCGGGAGTCGCCACGCGCCATCGATATGGCCAGATGCACGCTACGGCGACGCGAGGCCACCTCTCGACGTCTACCCCCGGTCTCCACGGAGCCGTGCGTGCGGCCCGGCCGTGCTCAGCCATCCGTCGCCTCGACCGATCCGGGTGCGACCCCGCGCGTGGGACCGTCCCAAAGCTGGCCCCGAGATCCCAGGGCGTGTATCTGGCCGGTTCGGCCGGCCCGACGCTCAGCCGGCGGGTCCCGATGACACCGGGACGGGCACCACGGTGGGTGCGGGCGTGCCGGCCGGGGCGGTCGACGCAGCGATGGTCGGCGTGGCAGTGGCCGGGGCCGGCCCGACGAGCCGGGCCATCCCGCCGACGGCCATCAGCAGACCGCCCGCGACGAGCGCGGATGCGATCAGGAGGGCGGGCAGCGCGCGCAGGCGCCGGGTGTCGGGTCGGGATGGGCCGGCTTCGAGCGCCTCGGTCGGCGTCGCGCCCTCGGGCTCCGGCATCGCGGCCGTGGCCGTCGGGTCGGTGGGTGGGGGCTCCGCCGGGTCGGCGGCTGGCTCGGTCACCGCGACAGTGTGGCGGAATCCGACCGACCGAGCCGCGGATGACGACCGCGGCGACCGCCTCTCAGGCCCGGTCGCGGCCATCCCGGCGGTCGAAGCCGACGCCGCGGTCGCGCAGGCTGACGAACGCGTCGTGCCCGATGACCAGGTGGTCGAGGAGGTCGACATCGAGCAGGCGCCCGGCGGCCAGCGCCTCGGCCGTGAGGTGGAGGTCGTCGGGGCTCGGGGTAGGGTCGCCCGATGGGTGGTTATGGACCAGGATCACCCCGCTCGCGTTGAGGCGGACCGCGTCCCGGAACAGCTCACCAACCCGCACGAGCGACGCGCTCACGTTGCCCTGGTAGACCGTCACGATCCGGAGCACGACGTTCTTCGTGTTGAGGAGCACGACCCGCAGCTCCTCGCGCTCGAGACGACCCATCTGGAGGACGAGCCGGTCGGCCACATCGGCCGGGGAGCGGATCGTCCAGCGGCCACTCGGCCAGTCGGCGAGCAGCCGTCGGCCGAGCTCGAAGGCCGCGGTGAGCTGCGCCGCCCGCGCCGTGCCGACCCCCGGGAGCGCCGCCAGCTCGAGCTCGCTCGCCATGGCCAGGCCGGCCAGGCCGTCGTGCCGGGTGAGTGCCCCGGCCGCGAGATCGATCGCCGAGACGCCCCGGGTCCCGGAACCCCA
>DASVIK010000206.1:0-3202 GCA_036382135.1 Candidatus Limnocylindrales bacterium
CCCAGATCGATGCCCTGCGGGCCGCCATCGACGCTGCCCCCAAGTCGACGAAGTGGCGCCTCCGCTCGCGGATCGGCGACCGGGTGGCATGGTACGAGCTGCCCGAGGAGGTCGGTCACGGGCGCTGACCCGCGCGCCGGCGCGGAGGGATCCGCCGGGCGCGACCGGCCCATCGCCACGGGATCGGTCGAGGGCATCCGCGTCGCGGTCGCCCAGGTGGGCGCGCGGGTCGGCGACGTCGGGGCGAACCTGGACCTCGCGGCCCGGTACGCACGACGGGCCGCCGCGCAAGAGGCGGACCTGCTGGTCTTCCCGGAGTGCTTCCTCCAGGGCTACTCGCTTCGGCGGACAACCCTCGCTCTCGCCGAGCCGATCGACGGGCCATCGGTCCAGGCCTTCGGCGCGATCGCGGCCCGCTTCGGCCTGGCCATCGTCGCCGGGTTCCTCGAGCGGGCGCCGAGCCTGCGAGGTCGACCCGACCGGCCGTACAACACCGCCGTCGTCCTCGGCACTGACGGCGCGGTCCTCGGGGCCTATCGCAAGACCCACCTCTACGAGGGCGAGCACGACGCGTTCACGCCCGGCGACGGCTACCCGGTCATCCCTGTCCCGCTCCGGCTGGGGCAGGTCACCCTCAGGCTCGGCGTCTGCATCTGCGCGGACATCGAATATCCGGAGGTCCCACGCCTCCTCGCTCTCGGCGGTGCCCAGCTCATCGCCGTCGCGTCGGCAGACATGGAGCCGTATCGCGCCCAGCAGGCCGCCAACCTCACGTGTCGGGCGATCGAGAACAACGTCCATGTCGCCCTCGCCAACACCGTCGACCGGCGCTCGAACGTGACGTTCTTCGGGGGGAGCGGCGTTGCCGCCCCGGACGGAGGGCTCACATCCGCGGGCTACCTGCGCCCGCGCCTGGTCGTCGCGACGCTGCACGATGCGGCGGTCGAGGCGTCCGGCGGCGCCGGTGGATACCTGCGCCAGCGCCGGGTCGAGACCTACGCCGGCCTCCTGGAGCCGCGCAGATGACAGCTGGACGCGGCGATGGACCCGAGATCGTCGACCTGCGCGCGCTCCTGGAGCGACCCGGGCCGGGGGTGCACCGGACGACGACGCTGGTCGAAGGCCAGCCCGTTGAGACACTGGCCGACCTGCCGCCGGCGCGCGGCGGCCTGCTCTTCGTGGGCCTCAACCCGTCGCCGGTGAGCGTGACCGCCGGCCACTACCACCAGGGCACGCTCGGGCGGCGCTTCTGGAGCCGGCTCGGCCAGGTCGGAGTCCTGGCGCCGGGAACGCCGGCCGAGGCGGCCGACGACGCCCTGCTGGCGGCCGGCCATGGCATCACGGACCTGCTCAAGGTGCCGACCGCTCGCGACGTCGCGTCGGACGCGGACCTCCGGGCCGGCGTCGGCGGCCTCTGGCAGAAGATCGCCATCTGGCGGCCTGCCGCCGTCGTCTTCATCTACAAGCGCGGTGCCGAGATCGCCGCCGGCCGGCTCATCGCCCAGCCGTGGGGCCACCTCGTCGGCGTCGCCCTCGCCGGCCGACCGTGCTTCCTGATGCCCGGCCCCTACGCCCCGGTCAAGGAGGTCCGCGAGGGCCTCAACCTGCTGCGCAACCTGGTCGCGTCACTTCCGAGCGACTGACGCCGGCCAGAGCCCGCACGGCACCGCGCCGACGTCGAATAGATGCGGTGCGTAGTCGCACCGTTTGCCGCATCTACCAGTACCGATGGCGCGTTGGACCCAGTACTTTGGTACCAGCCCGACCGACGCGGGCGACGCCATCGGATCGTGGAGGAACGAGTGATGACGAGGCCGTCCCAGGTCAGCGATCCCGACGCCGGAACTCCGATGCCGGCCGACCGGATCCTGCCAGCGCCCGTCCTCCGTCTCCGCCTCGCGGCCCTGTTCGCCGCCCAGCTGTTCGACTACGGGACGTTCACGATCATGGTCGAGCGGCACGGGATCCGCGCCGAGCTCAACCCGATCGTCGCCAACGGCTTCCTGGCGTTCGGGCTTCCGATCATCGCTCTCGCCAAGCTGGCCTTGGTCGTCCTCGTCGGCTCGGTGATCGTCCTGCTCGGGCAGGACCGGTCCGCGAGCGTCGCGACGACGCGCATCGCCACCTTCGTCACGATCGTCGCGGTCATCGGCGGCCTCGTCGGCGGGATCTCGAACGTCAACGCCCACTGACGCCCCGGCGTAGCGCCAGGGATCCGGCGCCGGCAGGCGAGCCGGAACGGGCGGGCGGGTGATCCGGCCCACCCGCCGCGTCCTTCAGGCCCGGACGACGGGCGTCACTCCGGCGGCAGCTCGCGGTAGACGAGGTCGATGTTGACGCCCTGACGCGCCCGGATGAAGCGCGCGACATAGAACAGGACGAGCCCGATGACCACGATCCCGCCCATGAAGGTCGGGATCCACCACAGGTTGTCCTTGTTGCCGTACAGGGCGAGCGCCGGGTACTGGATGGTCAGCCAGGTCAGGAAGACCATCACGACGATCGACAGCGGAGCGACGATCCGCAGGACCGGGATACCGGCGAAGTTCACATTGGCCGGAGAGGCGCGGTAGAGGTCCGGCCGTCGGCTCGGGAACATGAACGCCGCGACGGCCACGATGATCACGCAGACCACGCCGGCGAGGACGCCGAGGGCCAGCCATGTCGCGAAGTCGGTCGACACGATGCTCCAGCCGAGCATCGCCGTCACGAGGGCCATCACGAGCAGGATGGCAGGCACAGGAGAGTGGGTCCGCTCGTTGACTTCCGAGAACTTCTCGGGTAGCAGCCGGTCGAAGGACCAGGCGAACACGCTCCGGATGGGCATGAACGTGTTGCCGACCATCGCGGGCAGGCTCCAGAACAGGAACGAGCCGACGATGAGGACGGTCAGGACCGGGATGTTGTAGGTCAGGGCCGCGAGGAAGTGATACCACGGGCCGCTCGGGATCGCGTACGCCGTGTTGCCGGCCGTATTCACGGCGACCATGAAGTCATAGCCCGTGACCTTGAACAGAAGCAGCACGCCCAGGACGATGAAGACGACGTCCCAGGCCAGGGCCCCGAACATGATCCCCAGTTGCCGGCCCCGGTTCGCGGCGCTCTTGAGCTCGCCGGACAGGTAGACCGACCACCAGTTCCACATCATGAAGACCATGATCGCGAAGATCGAGGGCAGGGTCGCATCGAGATTGCCGGCATT
>DASVIK010000207.1:0-1750 GCA_036382135.1 Candidatus Limnocylindrales bacterium
GTGCAGCATCGGGTCGCCCATGTGGTGCGCGACGACGACCTCGGTGCCCTGCTCCTTGAGGAAGCCGGCCACGCGGGCGTGGTGGCCGCCCTCGGAACCCGCGTCGTGGAGCGCATCCCAGCCGACGTCGATCTCGTCCCAACGGGCGATCGCACCGTCATCCACCTCCGCGATGGCGACGCGCGCCGCACGGCCCCAGCGTGGGTCGATCTCTCCGACCGGCGTCACCGGCACACACACGATCATCGGGGTTGCTCCTCGCGCTGGCGCGATCCGCGGAACCTGGCTCGGGCGTCCGATGACCGATGTCCCGGCGTGTCGGCCGTGGCCTGTCGATGCCCACAGGCTACGGCAGAACTGCGCCTTCGGCCTGTAGCCGCCCCCGGGCACGGTGCCGCGGATCGGGCTGGCCGAGTCCTCGGCCGAAGATGGGACGACGTACGGTGCCCATCGGGGTCTACGCTTCGTGCGTGGAGGGATGACCAGGATGACAGCGCACGTGACGCGGGTCGAGTCGAGCTCGCGGATCGCCGGCGAGGAAACCTGGCGGCTTGCGGCCGCCGAGTACCGCCGCATGCTGGAGCTCCTCCGCACGCTCGGCGACGGCGACTGGACCCGTCCCACCGACTGCACGGCATGGGACGTGCGTGGCATGCTCGGGCATCTTGTCGGAGCCGTCGAAGGGTTTGGCAACCCCGCCGAGCTATTCCACCAGTACCGCGTGGGGGCGAAGCTCCGGCGGCGAGGGGCGGTGGATGGCCACCTGCCCGTCGATGGCGCCAATGCGGTCCAGGTCAGCGAGCGAGCGAGTGCTTCCACCGTTGAGCTGATCGCGAGGTATGAACGCGCGACTCCGGAGGCGCTGCGCTGGCGACGGCGCCTGCGCTGGATCCCGGTGTCGCAGCCGGATGATGGTGGCCGCTTCACCATGCGCGAGTTGTTCGAAGTGATCCTCACCCGCGACACGTGGATGCACCGCGTCGACATCGCTCGAGCGACCGGGCGCGAGATGGTCCTGACGCCGGAACACGACGGCCGCCTCGCCGAGGATTGCGTCCTCGATTGGGCAAAGAAGCACGGCCGTCCCTTCAGCCTGGTCCTGGGCGGCCCGGCGGGCGGCCGGTTCGAACGCGGTGCCGGCGGGCCAGACATCGAGATCGATGCGGTCGAGTTCGTCCGCGCGCTGAGCGGCCGCGGCGTGCGAGGGGAGATCCTCGGGACGCGCGTCGTCTTCTGACCGCGGCGCGCGCTGCGAGATCCGGGCCCCCGGAGGGCTCCAGGGCCTGGCCCCGTCGGGCGGCCCCGGATCACCCGCTTGCCTCGACAGCGGCCGCAACCCTAGACTCCGCGCCCATGGAGCATGCAGATGTCGTGGTCGTCGGGGGCGGGTCCGCCGGCCTCGCGGTCAGCCATGAGCTCGCCGGCCGGGGGATCGGCCACGTCGTCCTGGAGCGTGGGCGGATCGGCCAGACATGGCGCGATCGGTGGGACAGCTTCTGCCTGGTGACCCCGAACTGGTCCGTGCAGCTCCCGGGCGGGGCCTACTCGGGCGACGATCCCGAAGGGTTCATGCCCCGCGACGAGATCGTCGCTTATCTCGAGCGGTACACGGCTGGTTCGGCCACGCCCGTCCGCGAGGGCGTCGCCGTCCGGACGATCGATCGCGCCCCGGGGGGCTTCGTCGCCCGCACGTCGGCCGGCGACTTGCATGCCGCCCGCGTCGTCCTGTGCACGGGAGCCTTCCAGCGCG
>DASVIK010000208.1:0-2368 GCA_036382135.1 Candidatus Limnocylindrales bacterium
CTCATCTCGAGCTCGAGCCAGCCCCGCGGCGCGATCCAGCACAGTTCGGACGGGCCATCCGAGTCGCTCGGCCGCAGCCGCCGCGTCGGCGTATTCCGCCTGCACCGTCACCGGCCGCCCGTCGAGCAGGCCGCGCTTGACGCGAACGTCGCAGCCGTCCACCGAGACGACGACCTCGTCGCGGGGCAGCGCCCGGCGGCTCGACGGCCGCAGACGAACCCCGAGTGTGGTCGACGCGGTGAAGAGCACCCGAGTTGCGGCGTCGACGATCTCCTCGCTGATCAAGGCCGTGACCACGTGTCCGGGCCGGCCCTTGCGCATGACGACCGGCGTCAGCCAGGCGTCGGCGGCGCCCGCCTCGACCAGCGAGTCGAGAACCGAAGGCCACAGCCGCGGATCCAGGTCGTCGACTGTCGCCTCGAGTTCGAGCAGGTCGTTATCACGCCACGGCACACCGGCCGGCTCGAGGACGGTGCCGAGGACGATTCGCAGGATGTTGGCCCGGCCGGGGGGATCCGCCGTACCGGCGCCGACGCCCACCGAGTCGATGCGCATGGGTGGCAGCGCCCCCCACTCTGCGGCAACGGTTGCCAGTAACGCGGCCCCGGTCGGCGTGCACAGCTCCCCATCGCCGCCCGACGCAACGGGCGCCCCGCGGCCGGCGAGGATGGCCAGGACGGCCGGCACCGGAACCGGAAGCGGACCGTGCGCTGTGTCGACGCTCCCGGATCCCAGCCCGATTGAGCCGACCACGACCCGCGAATCAGGATCGAGCAGGCCGAGCGAGTCGAGCGCCGCGGCGGTGCCGACGATGTCCGCGAGCGAGTCGAGCGCGCCAAGCTCGTGCAGGTGGATCCGTTCGACGTTCTCGCCATGAACGGCGGCCTCAGCCGTGCCCAGCACCCTGAACACGTCACCAGCGAATGAGGCCACGGCCGGCGCGAGCGCCGCCCGGCCGACGAGGCCGAGCACGTCTGCGATAGTGCGGGGCGCCGCTACGTCGTGAACCTCCACGTCGGCTTTCGTGGCCCGCAGCCCGTGGCGTCGCACCTGATGCGGCCGAATCTCGATCGGCTCCACGCCCAGCGACGCGACGGCCGCAGCCACCGCCTCGAGCGGCGCGCCGGCGTCGAGGAGAGCGCCCAACAGCATGTCGCCAGACGCCCCTCCCGAAGCATCGATCCACGCGCATACGCCGCGCTGTGCCACTGGCATCTCCTGGCAGATAGGGCAACACTAAGACCGACAGCCAGCCGAGTCTGACACAAGGTCGCCCATCCGGGCAGCGCACCGATGAAATGGAGGGACTGTCTTGAATCGTGTCGTTGTCGCTCCCGAACGGGAAGGCGACCTCATCGGACTGGTCGTGGCCGACCTCGCCACGGGCGAGCGGTTCGAGAGCACGAGCAACCTCGAAACGGTAGTCGTCATTCTCGGCGGTGTCGTCGAGGTCGCGGTGAACGGCGTGTCTCTCGGGTCGGCCGGCGGGCGACGGTCGGTCTTCGAAGGTCCCGGTCATGCCGTCTATGCGCCGCCCGGGACGGCTCTGAGGTTGACGGCCACGCGACCGGCCCAACTCGCCGTGGCGACGGCGCCGGCCGGCGAAGGCGCGGCTTCGACGGCGCGCATCATCGGGCCCGGCGATCAGCGTCTGGCCGAAGCCGGCAAGGGCAATTGGGCTCGCCGCGTTCGAACCATCCTCGGTCCCGACCAGGCGGCGGGGCGGCTACTCGTCGGCGAAACGATCAACCCGCCCGGCAACTGGTCCTCGTATCCGCCGCACAAGCACGATCGCCAGGCCCCTCCGGACGAGGTGCGACTCGAGGAGGTCTACCTTTTCAAGATCGACCCGCCCGGAGGGTTCGGCGTCCAGGTCCGCTACGACGACGACGGCGCCGAGGCCTTCGTGGTTCGCGACGGCGAAGTCGCAGTGATCCGCAGCGGCTACCATCCGGTCGTGGCCGCGCCGGGCTATTCGCTCTACTACCTGTGGGTCATGGCCGGCGACGGGCGCCAGATGATCCCCCATTTCGACCCGGCGCACGCCTGGGTCCAGACAACTTAGTCGTGGCAGAGGCCTCGGCCGGCGAGGCCGCCCGGGCGATGCCCCGGCCGTCGGCCGCGAAAGGAGCAACTCGATGAGCAGCGTCCCAGCTGCCGACTCGGCTTCCGGCGCGGGCCTCTTCGACCTGACCGGCCGCGTTGCCGCCGTAGTCGGCGGCGCAGGCGTCCTCGGCGGTACGGTCTGCCACGGCTTTGGCGATGCCGGCGCCGCGATCGCGGTCCTGGATCGCTCGCAGGAGCGCGCCGACGAGCTCGTGGCTGCCCTCGGAGCTAAGGGCGTCCGGGCCGCCGCCTCTGTGCTGGA
>DASVIK010000209.1:0-5173 GCA_036382135.1 Candidatus Limnocylindrales bacterium
GGGATCCCGCCGACGGTCCGCCCTCGAACGATCCCGGGCCGGCGTCGGCCGTCGCCGGTCCCGCCTTCGGATCGCCGCCGCCGTATGCGGTCGTCATCGTGTCGAAGGCGTAGGCGGCCGGACCGGCCAGCAGGATCGCGATGCCGAGCCCGGCGGCGGCGAGCTGCGTCCGATGGCGGTGCGGCGCGGCCGGGACGGCGACGATGACCGCGACGAGTGCACCGACGAAGAGGATGACGATGCCGAGGCCGGGCGCGAAGTCGGGCGTCCGGTCGAGGAGCCACCACGCGAGGACGGCTGAGCCCAGGACCGCGCCGGCCAGGCCGAGACCGCCGAACCGTGCCCGCGAGCGCAGCGACCAGAGCTCGACGACGCCGGCCCCGACGAGGGCCGCGACGGCAGGCGCCATCGCGACGACGTAGTAGCTGTGGATGATCCCCGACATGAAGCTGAAGACGACCGCATGGACGACGAGCCAGAGCCCCCACATCAGGTACGCCGCGCGGGCGCGATCGGTGCGCGCCGCGTGCCGGCGGGCCCACAGGCCGGTCCCGAGGCCCACGAGCGAGAACGGCAGCAGCCACGCGATCTGTCCGCCCAGCTGGGCGTTGAACAGGCGCAGCAGGCCCGTCGCTCCGCTGAAGCCACCGCCACCGCCGCTCCCGCCCGCGGCGCCACCGCCGGGGCCACCGCCAAGGAAGCCGAAGATCCGGGCGAGCCCGTCATATCCGAACAGGAGTTCGAGGGCCGAGTTGCTGGTGCTGCCGCCGATGTACGGGCGGGCCGAGGCCGGGATGAGCTCGACCGCCAGGACCCACCAGCCGCTGCTGACCAGCACCGCGATCGCCGCGACCAGCAGGCCGGCCAGGCGCCGGCGCAGGCCGACGGGCGCCGCGATGAGGTAGGTGAGCGCGAAGGCCGGCAGGACGAGGTAGGCCTGCAGGTACTTGGTGTTGAAGGCGAGGCCGACGAGCACGGCCGCGAGGACGACCCACCGGATGCGCCCGCCCTCCACCGCCCGCAGGAACGCCCCGGCGGCGAGGACGAGGAGCAGCGTCAGGAGCGCGTCCGGGTTGTTGTACCGGAAGATGAGGACCGCGGCCGGCGTCAGGGCCATCACCACGCCCGCGATGACCGCGGCCGCCGGGCCGAACGATCGCCGGACGATGACGAACAGGACCGCGACCGTCGCGACCCCAGCGAGCGCCTCGGGGAGCAGCACACTCCACGAGCTGAGGCCGAAGAGGCGGACCGACAGGCCCATGACCATGGTCGCCAGGGGCGGCTTGTCGACCGTGATGAAGTTCGCCGAGTCGATGGAGCCGAAGAACCAGGCCGTCCAGCTCTGCGAGGCGGCCAGCGCGGCCGCCGAATAGTACGTATTGGCGAAGCCACTCACCGTGAGGTTGACGAGGTAGACGAACGCCGCGAGCGCCATGACGCCGAGCTGCGCGGGCCGCACCCAGGCGGCATCGATCAGACGTCCGCGGACGAGGCCGCGGACCGCCCCGCCGAACCGGGGGAGGAGGCCGGTCGGCGAGGCGGCGGGACCCGCGTGAGGGTGGGTGATGGAGGTCATGGCTGGCTCCGTTCGGAGAGGCTGGCTGGGCCGACAGGGAGGGGATCGCGGCCGACCCACGTGCGGAGGAGGAGGAACCGCACGAGGGTGGCGACCGCGTTCGCACCGATGAGCACGCCGAGCTCGACCCGTTGCCCCGCGTGGGGAGCGACGGCGCCGAGGAGCGCGATGGCGCCAGTGGTGATGAGGAGCGCGACGCCGAGGGCGACGAAACCCGCGAGATGGTCGCGCAGGAGCGACGCCCGGCCGCGCACGCCGAAGGTGAACACGCGGTTGGCCGTCGTGTTGCCGATCGCCGTGACGACGAGCGCCAGGGCATTGGCGGCACCCGCGGTCACGAACGAGCGAAGGAGCGTGAACAGGCCGGCATACGCGGCGGTGCTCACGACGCCCACGAGGACAAAGGTCCGAGCCTGGTGGGTGGGCCCCCGGAAGGCCCGCGGGGCCGTCGGACGCTCGTCGGCGAAGGGAGCCAGGCGGGTCGGTGCTGTCATGCCGGCAGTGTCGACGGCCGTCCCTTTCGGAAGAGTTACCGTCCGCGAGGGGCCCGACGCCCCGGTCGACGGGTCAGCCGGAGGGCCGCGCCCGGGACGATGATCGCGCGGCGGCCTCTCGCGGCCCCGCGAACGCGCGTGGCCAGCTGACCGTCATCCGGGCACCGCCGGTCGGCGCGGCGCCCACGCGCCACTGGCCGCCGGTCGATCGGACGATCGCGTCCGCGATCGCGAGACCCAGACCGGCGCCGCTCGTCGCATCGGTGGCCCGGTGGAACCGGTCGAAGATGCGGGCGCGCTCCGCCTCCGGGATGCCCGGCCCGGCGTCGTCGACGGTGAGGGCGATCCGGCTCCGCTCGTTGGCGACACCGACCGTCACGGTGCCGCCCTCCGGGGAGTACTTGCAGGCGTTGTCGAGGAGCACGCCGAGCAGCCGGTCGAGCCACTCCGGCGGCGCCGTGATGACGAGGCTGTCGGGTGGGATGCGGAGCTCCATCGTGAGGTGGCGGGTCTCGGCGATGACACCGAACCGGTCGGCGGTCTGCGCAGCGAGCACGCCGAGGTCGACGGGCTCGGCGTCGGGCTGCGCCTGCGTGGCGTCGAAGCGGGCCAGCCAGAGGAGGTCGTCGAGGAGCCGGCGCATGCGTTGGGATTCGAGTCCGACGCGCTGGAACGCAGACTGATACCAGGTCTCAGTACGCGCCGCGCTCAGCGCCAGGCTCGTCTGGGCCTCGATGACGGACAGGGGGGTCCGCAGCTCGTGGGACGCGTCGGCGGTGAACTCGAGCTGGCGCCGCCGGGCGAGCTCGACGGGTGTCGCCACCCTCCGGCCGATGGCGACGGCGCCGACGAAGACCGCGGCGAGGAGGATCGGCCCGATGACCAGTTCGGCGAGGATGAGCGTGGACTGCGTCTGCGCCACGCCGTCGAGCGTCTGGGCCACGACCACGTAGTCGTCACCCGCGGCACGGCCGGCGATGCGCACCTCGATGCCGCCGACGGTCGCGGTCTGCGGCCCGGCCACGTGCAGGAGGTCGGGCGGCAGCGTCGGATACGACGTCGTTGGCACGATCACGGCCCCATCGGCCTTGACGGTCCAGACGAGCAGCTGCGGGCCGTACAGCGCGCCCGGCCGATCCGGTGGCGGCGGCTCGAAATGGCCGCCGCCCTGGAACGGCCCCTGGACGTGCGAGAGGTTCTGCACGAGCCGGTCGTCGACCTGCCCGGTGAGGTTCCGGGTGACGATGACCACGACCGCGACGGCCACGACGAGATAGGCGAGCGCGACGAGCCCGGTCGCGGTCAGCGCGACCCGGATCGACAGGCGCCGGACGTCGTGGGGGCGGACGGCGGTCATACGGAGTCCAGGCGATAGCCGGCGCCGCGGACCGTCACGATCCGGATGCCGGCGCTCGGCAGCTTCGCCCGCAGGCGGCTCATCTGGACGTCGATGGCGTTCGAGCCGAGCGGGTCGGTCTCATCCGCCCAGGCGTGCTCCGCGATGGCCTTGCGGTCGACCAGCGACGGCGAGCGGCGCATGAGCAGCTCGAGGATGAGGTATTCGGTCGCGGTCAGGTTGAGCGGCCGTCCGGCAGCGGTCACGGAACGGGTCACCGGATCGAGGGCGACCTTGCCCCGCTCGAGGACCGGTCCATCCACGCCGCGCGGGCGCCGCTGCAGGGCGCGGACGCGGGCGAGGAGCTCGCCGAAGTCGAACGGCTTGACCAGGTAGTCGTCCGCCCCGGTGTCGAGGCCGCGGATCCTGTCGGCCGGGGCGTCGCGCGCCGTGAGCATCAGAAGCGCGGTCGGCCGGCCATGGCGGCGGGCCCAGGCGACGACGTCGATGCCCTCGGCGCCCGGCATCCGCCAGTCGATGATCGCCACGTCGTACTCGTACCAGCCGAGCTGGTCGATCGCGTCGTCGCCTCGCTCGACGGTGTCCACGTGATACCCACTCTCGCGGAGCCCGAGCGCGATGACATCCCGCAGACCGGGGTCGTCTTCGGCTACGAGGATCCGCATCGCCTGGTCTCCGCCATCGATTCTGTCTGGGGGCACGGTACCGCCCATCGTCGACGCCTGAAGCTTTCAGGCGGATTACGCGGGAAACGGCGCGTGGCCCGATACTCCGCTCCATCGACTCGCTGGAGGAGCCGGCCATGCCCACATCACGGATCGCCGCCCTCCCATGAGCGAGCTCGGAGCGGTCGTCGTCGGGGGTGGATCGGCCGGCCTGGCCGCCGGCTACCATCTCGGTCGGGCCGGCGTCGAGACCGTCGTGTTGGAACGTGACCGCATCGGCGAAACGTGGCGCTCGCAGCGCTGGGACTCGTTCGTCCTGAACACCCCGGCGTGGTACAGCCGGCTGCCGGGCGACCCGGAGCCGGCGGCCGAGGAGCGCGACGCCTTCCTCTCAGCGCCCAGCTTCCTCGAGCGGCTCGAGGGCTACGCCGCCCGTCACGGCATCCCCGTCCGCACCGGGACGACCGTCACCCGCGTCGCCGCGGCAGACACGGCGAGGGGCGGCCTCGTCGTCTCGGTCGACGGCCCGGGCGGGAGCGATGAGTTCCGCACCGCGAGCATCGTGGTGGCCTCGGGCATCCTCAATGTGCCGCGCGTGCCGCCGATCGCCGGATCCCTGCCCACCGGCATCCGCCAGCTGACCGTCGCCGGGTATCGACGAGCACGTGACCTGCCTGCGGGCGCCGTCCTCGTGGTCGGCAGCGCCCAGTCCGGCGTCCAGATCGCCGAGGACCTGGTCGCGGAGGGACGCGTCGTCTACCTGTGCACCAGCTCGGTCGGTCGAGCGCGCCGCCGGTATCGCGGCAGGGACATGTTCGAGTGGCTCGCCCAGGCGGGATTCTTCGACCGGACGCCGGACCAGCTGCCTGAACCCCGAACGAGGTTCCCGGCCAACCCCCAGACGTCGGGGGTCGGCCCTCTTGGACACACCGTGAGTCTCCAGTCGCTCGCCGCGCTCGGGGTCACGCTGCTCGGTCGCCCACGCTCGATCACCGGCGATCGCCTGCTCCTCGACGACACGCTCGGTGCGAACATCGCGTTCGGCGACCGCATATCGGCCGACTTGAAAGGACTCGCG
>DASVIK010000210.1:0-4330 GCA_036382135.1 Candidatus Limnocylindrales bacterium
CGCAGCAACGAGAGCACCTTGTCGACGTCGCGGACGGTCACCATCTCGGCCATCTCGACGCGCGGCGGGGCGAGCAGGATGTCGATGCCCGACGGATCCCGCCACAGGACGTCCTGGAGGTCCGACTCCTGGATCCGGTCCGTCGGCAGGTCGAGGATCGAGGGAGCGTCGACGGGCACTTTCAGGAGGGCCCGCAGATCGCCGAACTGGAGGCTCCCGTCGATGAGGACGGTGCGCTTCCCGAGCTGGCCGATGGCCACGGCCAGGTTGAAGGCGATCGTCGTCTTGCCGACGCCGCCCTTGGGCGCGAAGACGCTGTACATCCGCGACGCGCCGCCCTCATCGCTCGCCTGGTAGGCGAGGTGGACGGCGTTCACCCGATTGATCAGGTCGTAGCCGGAGAACGGCATCGAGAGGACCGCGTCGATGCCCTTGGACGGGTCCACCTGGACCGGGTTCTGGGGCACGGTCAGGATGATGACCGGCGTGCCCGTCCGTCCCTCGCGGAGCTGCTGCGCCACGGCCATCCCGCGCACCCGTCCCTGGAGCAGCGCGTCGATGATCACGACGTCCGGCTTGAGCTGCTGGATCTGGCCCTTGACCTTGGACCCGTCCGTCATGACGTCGAGGAGCTTGATCTGCGCCTGGGAATTGAGGAGGCCGCGGATGTATTGGGCGACCTGCGGAACGTCCTCGACGACGAGGAGGCGGATCTGGTTAGTGCTGGCCATCGCTGGCGAGTGTACCAAGGTGCGACCGTTCGGCAGAAGCTCGGGACTCCCGGGGTGTCGGGTGCCTCGCCGGGCCGGTCACCGGCCGACGCTCATGGACGCACGGCGATGAGGATCGCGCGCTCCGCACCGGGGCCGTGCGGTTCGAGGTCGTAGCCGCCGGCGATCGACTCCACGACGAGGCCGGCGTTCTCGGCGAACGCTCGCAGCTCGTCGACGCCCACGAGGCGCATGTCGTCGGAGCGGACCCACCGGACCACGGGCTGGCCGGGGTCGCCCTCTTCGTAGATGGTGGTCAGGCGCACGGTCGCGGTGGCGGCGTCGTGGACGGCACTGCCGACCTTCACGACGTGCTGCCCGGTGGCCGGGTCGCGGCGCGGGTATTCGAGCATGATCCGGCCGTCGTAGCGGGCCAGGTCGTCCGCGTCCGGGAGCCAGACGTCGATGACGGCGAGCCCGCCGGGGGCGAGATGCGCGGCGAGCGTCGCGACGACGGCCTGCTGCTCGGCCCGGCCACCCATGATGAACAGCGAGTTGAGAGCCAGGAAGGCGAGCTGGTAGCGGCCGGCGTCGGGAAGCCGGACCGATCGCGCGTCGCCGATCACGAAGCGCAGGCTGGCCACCGCACCGCCCCGGGACGCCGTCACCCGGGCCTGTGCCCGGGCGAGCATCGCCGGATCGAGGTCGACGCCCGTCACCAGGTAACCGTGCTCGGCGAGGGGCACGGCCAGCCGACCGGTCCCGGTCGCCAGCTCGAGGACCGGGCCCCCCGTCCGACCGGCGAGCGCCAGGTACAGGTCGAGGTCGCCGGGGTCCTGGGCGAGGTCGAGGTCGTACAGACGGGCGAGCGCGACGGCCTCGGCCGGCGTGGGGGCGGGCAGCGACGTGGCTCCGGGCTCGTATGGGTCAAGCGGATCGCGGTCTGCGGGCATCGGGTCGGGCTCGTTCTTGCTCATGGGGCTGGATGGGTGGGTGGGTCCGCGGTCTTCGCCGACCCTCAGCGCTCGAAGCGGACGGAGCGTCCGGCCGCCTTCTTCGCGGCGAGCGCGCTGATCGCCTCGAGGGCCGCGCGATTGGCGATCATCGCGGTCGTCTCGGCGTGATCGTACGGCGGCGAGACCTCGACGATGTCCATGCCGGCGAGCTCGACCGCACCGACGATCTGGCGGATCGCCCGGAGCACCTCGCGGGAAAGCATCCCACCCGGCTCCGGCGTGCCGGTGCCGGGCGCGAGTCCCGGGTCGATGACGTCGATGTCGAGCGAGAGGTAGATGGCGTCAGGACCGTCGAGCGCCTCGGCGATCGCGTCGGCGATGACGGCCTCCGCGCCGCGCTCCTCGATCTCGGTCATGAAGTGGTAGCGCAGGCCGTGCTCCTTCATCCACGCGAAGACCTCGACCGGCGGCCAGTACCCGCGCAACCCGACCTGGACGAAGTTCCGGCCGGCCACGGCCCCCGACTCGATGAGCCGGCGCATCGGCGTCCCGTGACCGTTCAGGACGCCCCAGTCCTCGTCCGCGGTATCGGCATGGGCGTCGAAATGGACGATCCCGATGCTGCCCGGTCGCCGGAGCTCCGAGATCGCGGTGGCGGCCGGCCAGGTGATCGAGTGGTCGCCGCCGAGGATGATGGGGATCGCGCCGGTCGCCGCGACCTCGGCGACCTTGCGATAGATGAGCGCATGTGACCGTTCCGGCCACCGAGGCACGATGTTCGCGTCGCCGGCGTCGATGACGTTGAGGATCTCGAACGGCTCCACGTCGAGCTGGAGCGAGTAGAGCGAGCCCGCCGAGTACTGGGCCTGGCGGATCGCCCGGGGGCCGAACCGGGCGCCGGAGCGATGGCTGACGCCGTCGTCATACGGCGCCCCGATGACCGCGACATCGACGCCTCGGGCCCGGATCTCCGACGGGTCGGTGATCCACGGGAGACCGCTGAACGAGACCGGACCGACATAGGTCGGCAGGTCGAAATCGTCGTAGACCTCGTACGGTCGATCCCAGCCGTTGAGGGCTGCGAAGTCGAGCGGGGGCGGGTCGAGCGGGCGCGGGCCGCCGCCGTCGGCTGGGTCCTGGCGATCGGGCACGGGTGTCCTCCGGGAGACGGTGCGCCGGCCACGATCGGCTGGCGGGGGTTCGATCCGTCTCAAGGGGGCGCCGCCGGTTCGCATCGGACGTCCAGCGGGGCGCGTCGCTGGCGATGATACGCCCCGCCCGAGCGGACTCAGCGGACCGGCTGGCCCGCGCGCTGCCCGCGGGTCCCGGGCACTGGTCCGGATCAGCCGGCGCGGAGCTCGCTCCAGGCGGCGGCCACGAGCGCCGGGTCGCTGAACAGCTCGTACGCGGTCTGGGCCACGACGGTCGCGGCGATCAGGGTCACCTCGTCGGCGCGCGGGGTGGCCGCGGCGTCGCGGAACAGGATGGAATGACCCGGAACGCCCTGGTCGCAGATCGCGATCGAGGGATGGATCGTCGGCAGCACCTGCGACACGTTGCCCATGTCGGAGCTGCCGAGATGGGCCATGTCGACCGGGTTGTCGTCGATCCCGTAGGTCGCGAGGTTCGCGGCGAACCGCTCGCGCAGGGTGGCGTTGTCGTTCATCGTGGACGAGCCACCCGAGAAGACGACCTCGACCGTCGTGTCGGTCGCCAGCGCGGCCGCATCGCACAGGGCCGCGAATCGTGCGTGCATCGACTCGTAGTAGGCCTGATCGCTCGACCGGATCATGAACCGGCCGACCGCCCGGTCCGGGATGATGTTGGCGGCAGTTCCGCCCTCGACGACGATCCCATGGACGCGGGCGTGCCCCGGGAGTTGCTGGCGCCACAGTCCGATCGAGGTGAACAGCAGGACGAGCGCGTCGAGCGCGTTCTTGCCCATCCACGGCTCCGACGCCGCGTGAGCCTGGAGCCCGCTGAAGGTCACCTCGACATCCTCCGAGGCGAGGAGCGGGCAGCCGACCTGGGTCCAGTCCGACGGATGGAACAGGAGGGCCGCATCCAGGCCGTCGAACAGCCCGTCCTCGAGCATCTGGGCCTTGCCGCTCCCCCGCTCCTCGGCCGGGCAGCCCAGGAACACGATCTCGCCCCGCAGCTCCGCCACGACGGCGGCCAGCGCGATCGCGGCGCCCACGCCCGACGCGGCCATCGTGTTGTGGCCGCATCCGTGGCCCAGGCCGGGCAGCGCGTCGTACTCGGCGAGGATCCCGATCCGCGGCCCGTCTTCGCCAAGGCCTCCGCGCAGCCGCCCGCGGACCGCGGTCGGGAGCCGACCGGCGGGATGCTCGACCGCGTAGCCGTGACGGGCGATCGCCTCGGCGACCCACGTCGCCGCCTGCACCTCCTCGTACGCCGGCTCCGGGTGCTCGTGGATCGCGTGGCTGAGCGTCAGGATCTCGTCGCGCGCCGCGGCGACAGCCCCGGCGAGGCGGCCCTTCGCGTCGGCCTGCGGATCGGCGGGCCGAGTGGCGGGATCGAAGTCGGGCACGGATGGCTCCTCGTCAGGGATGGCGGCGATTCGGGTTCAGGTCTCGGTCGAGAGCCAGGCTTCGGCGACGGTCACCATCGTCGCGATGAACAGGACGATGGGCAGTTGCAGGG
>DASVIK010000211.1:0-1623 GCA_036382135.1 Candidatus Limnocylindrales bacterium
CCGAGCTCGTCGATGCAGACGACCGATTGCGAGGCGAACGCTTCATTGAGCTCGACCAGGTCGAGGTCCGCCGCGGTGATGCCGGCCCGGGCGAGCGCCTTGCGCGTGGCGGGGATCGGCCCGATGCCCATCACGGCCGGATCGACGCCGGCCACGGCCGTCGAGACGATGCGCGCCATCGGCCGCAGGCCAAGGTCGCGCGCTACGGCCGCCTCCGCGAGGAGCACGGCCGACGCCCCGTCGTTGATCCCGGAGCTGTTCCCGGCCGTGACCGAGCCACCGTCCCGGAACGCGGGCTTGAGCTTCGCGAGCGCCTCGGCGGACGAGTCTGCGCGGGGATGCTCGTCGCGCGAGACGACGATCGGATCGCCTTTCTTCTGGGGGATCTCGACGGGGACGATCTGGTCGGCGAAGCGGCCCGCCTCGATCGCCGCCACCGCCCGGCGCTGGGATTCGAGCGCGAACGCGTCCTGGCGGTCGCGTCCCACGGACCATCGATCGGCGACGTTCTCGGCGGTCTCGCCCATCGACCAGGGGTAATGCCGCTCCGCCAGGCGCGGGTTGACGAACCGCCAGCCGAGCGTCGTGTCCTGGAGCTCCCGGGCCCCGCGGTCCCAGGCCGCCTCGGGCTTGGCCATGACGTAGGGCGCCCGGGTCATCGATTCGACGCCGCCGCCGATGAACACGTCCCCGTCACCGACCTGGATGGCGTGGGCCGCCGAATTGATCGCCTGGAGCCCGCTCCCACAGAGTCGATTGACCGTCAACCCGCCGACTTCGACCGGCAGGCCGGCCAGGAGGACGGCCATCCGCGCCACGTCCCGATTGTCCTCGCCTGCCTGGTTGGCACAGCCGAGGATCACGTCCTCGATGCGCGCGGGGTCGATCCCCGAGCGGTCGACGACCGCCCGGAGGACGAGCGCCGCCAGGTCGTCGGGTCGGACGGCGGCGAGGGCGCCGCCGTAGCGGCCGATCGGCGTACGGACGGCCTCGATGATCCATGGGTCGCGCAGCGGACGGACGAGGTCTCGGGTCACGAGGCGATTGTAGGGGCGGAGACGCGGACGACCCCGGCCGAAGCCGGGGTCGTCGGTCGATCGTGGCGGAGACGGGTCAGGGCATCTGCGAAAGAGCCGCCGCCGCGTCGTCGTCAGTCGCAGCCTCGACGGCGAAGAGAGCGTCTCCCTTCGCGTAGAAGTACGTGCTCGTGGGAGTGTCGGCGATCTTCGTGACGGTCTTGCCGCCCAGCGACACGGTGCCGCCGCCCGAACCGGCCGCCCCCAGCGCCATCATCTGCATGATCGTCGTGGACATGCCCCCGCTCACCGAGAACGCCACTGCCGAAGTCTTGCAGTCGGACGACGCCGGCTCGGCGTAGGCGAATCCGCCCGACACGCCTCCGGCGGCGAACGCGGCGAACGGGTTGGGCGGTGCCGAGGAGTTGAGGGTCCCGGTCCCGGCCGCGCTGGCCTTCTTCGATGGCTGGCCGCAGAGGGTCGACGGAAGGGCGGCCTCGAGCTCCGGCGCGGAGCCGAACCCACCGATGGCCGAGCTCCCGCCGGCGACCGGCGTGCTCCCGGGGGCCTGGCTCGCCGGGGTGATCGTGATCGTTCCGGAACAGGC
>DASVIK010000212.1:0-8386 GCA_036382135.1 Candidatus Limnocylindrales bacterium
TGGGCACCGGTGGGCGCGCTCGCCGCCGCCGCGATCCTCGTCGTCGCGGTCGCCCTCGTCGCGCCCGGTCTGCTCGCGCCCGCGGTGGCGACGACGCCTTCGCCCAGCCCGACCGCTTCCGTCATCGCGAACGCCACGCTCTCCACGCGCCCGGCTCCGTCGCCCAGTCCGAGCGCCGGCGCGAGCGCGAGCCCGGGCGCGAAGCCGACCCCGAAGCCCAGCCCCGGCGCGACCGGCGTCAACGGCGTGCCGGCGATCCCGTCGGAGACGCTCGCCGGGGCGCCGAGCATCGCCTACTGGACGCTGACGGCCGTGGGCAAGGTCACCATCACCGAATGGCAGCCCGGCGGCGGCGCGCCGCGATTCCGGTTCTCCATGTCGACCCTCCACGACCCGGACCTCCCGAACGGCTCCGTCACGGACCGGCGCATCGTCGTGTCACCGGACGGCCGCCGGGTCGCCTTCGCCGAGACCGCGGGCTCCACCGCCCGGACGCGCGTGTTCGCGACTGACGGAACGCTCCTCTGGACGGATCTACAGCCGACATTCACGCCGGACATCGCCTGGTCGGCGGACGGGGCGCGCCTCGTGATCGGTTCGCAGCCGGCCACCTGGAAGATCCTGACGTTCCCGGCGGGCGGCGGTGCTCCCACGGTCGTGACCCGGGACTTCGCCGGAGCTGCCTACCGGGTCCTGGGTTTCTCGGCCAGCGGCTCGGTGCTGTATGGCTGGGACACGCAAGGCGAAGCCGACTGGTGGTCGACGCCGTTCCAGTGGACGATCGGGGCCGCCAATACCACCCCCATCACGCGCTTCTCCGGCAAGGCCGAGCCGCTGGCGGTCTCGAATGGCACGACCGCGACGTCGAATGTCGCCCCGTCCGACGGATCCACGACGGAGGTCACCGGCGTCGACGAGACGGCCTACCGGGGCCTCGACACGGGCGGTGCGTCCGGGCTGCTCAACGGCTGGGAGGTGCGGGATACCACGACGACGGCCACGAAGCTCGCCGGGCTGAGCATGGACATGGCTCTTGCGTGGGCGGCGGACGGGTCGATCGTGGTCGCCGACGTGTCCCAGGCGGGTCGCGCCGCGACGATCACGACCGTCGATGCGTCGGCTCCGGTCACGCCCCTCACGCCGACGTTCTCGGTCGCCGCCGGGAGCTACTGGCGACTCTTCGAGGGCAGCCGCAGGAGCTTCGGCCTGCTCGGCCTGGCGGCCCATCGCGCCGGGGATCCGGCGTGGCTCGGTGCCGACGAGCTCGTCACGATCGAGCTCGCGACGGGCCGATCGTCGGTCTTCGTACCGACCGATCCGGGGCTCAGCGGCCTCCACACGGCCGGGTGGATCAGCGCGCCGTAGTCGCCGTGGTCGCCGTCTACGTCCCGTGCTGCCAGGAGGCCATGTAGATCTTCTGCTCGGCGGTCATGTCGTCGATGTCCACGCCCAGCGCGGCCAGCTTGAGGCGGGCGACCTCGGAGTCGATCGCCTCGGGCACGACGTAGACCTGGTCGGCCAGCTCGGCGTGGTGGAGGGCGACGTATTCCGCCGAGAGCGCCTGGTTGGCGAAGCTCATGTCCATGACCGCCGCCGGGTGCCCTTCGGCCGCGCTGAGGTTCACGAGGCGGCCCTCCGCGACGAGATTGAGCCTGCGGCCCCCGATGTCGTACTCCTCGACGTTCTCGCGGACCTGGCGGACGTGGCCCTCGGCCATCTCGCGCAGGGCGGGCAGGTCGAGCTCTGCGTCGAAATGGCCGGAGTTGGCCATGATCGCGCCGTCCCGCATGGCCGCGAAGTGCTCGCGCCGGATGACGTTGACGTTGCCCGTGGCCGTCACGAAGAGCTCGCCCCACGGAGCCGCCTCCGCGATCGTCATGACCCGGAAGCCATCCATGAGCGCCTCGAGGGCCCGGACCGGGTCGACCTCCACGATCGCCACGTGGGAGCCCATGCCGTGCATCCGCGACGCGATCCCCCGACCGACCCAGCCGTAGCCGGCGATCACGACGTTGCGCCCGGCCAGGAGGATGTTGGATGCGCGCAGGATCCCGTCGACGGTCGACTGGCCGGTCCCATACCGGTTGTCGAAGAGGTGCTTGGTCTGGGCCTCGTTGACCGCCACCACCGGGAAGCGCAGGGCGCCATCGGCGGCCATCGCCTTGAGGCGGATGACCCCGGTCGTCGTCTCCTCGGTCCCGGCCAGGACCTCCGCGACCTGGGCGGGTCGCTCCGCGTGGAGGAGCGAGACGAGGTCACAGCCGTCGTCCATCGTGATCTGCGGATGCGTGTCGGCGATCGCGTTGAGGTGCGCGTAGTACGTGTCGCGATCCTCGCCCCGGCGGGCATAGCACGAGATCCCGTACTCGGTCACGAGCGCCGCGGCGACGTCGTCCTTGGTCGAGAGGGGATTCGACGCGGCGAGGACGACCGTCGCGCCCCCCGCCTTGAGCGTCCGCATGAGGTTCGCGGTCTCGGTCGTGACGTGGAGGCACGCCCCGATGCGCAGGCCGGCCAGCGGACGCTCACGCTCGAAGCGCTCGCGGATGAGCCGGAGCACGGGCATCTCCCGCTCGGCCCACTCGATCCGGCGGACGCCTTCGGCGGCGAGCCCGAGGTCGGTCACGTCGTGCGCGGGCAGCGATCCGGCCTTCAGCGTGGTGGCGGTCATGATCGATCGATCTCCTTGTGGGGGAAGAAGCGGCGCAGGGCGGACGGCAGGTCCGCCCACGGCGGTCCGAGCCGGTGGATGAGCCGCTCCTCGAACCGGCAGTGCTCCTGGTAGCCGAGCCGCCGGTAGACGTTGAGGGCCGGTGGATTGTCCGAACGAACGTTGAGGACGACCTGGTCGCAGGTCCGCAGGAGCTCGGCGGTGACCGCGCCCGTGACGGCGGTGGCGTACCCGCGACCGCGGAACTGGTAGTGGGTCAGGACGTTGCCGACGACGCCGAGCCGGGCGGTGGCGCTGATGACGTGCGTACCGGCGGCCGATACGAGCTGGCCGCCCACCTTCATCCCGTAGTAGACGCCCTCGCTGATCGAGCTCGCCGGCAGCCACGACGCGAACCCGAGGCCGTACAGCCGGTTGAGCTCGCCGATGTCGGACGGCAGGAGCTTGCGCACCTCGGACGGAACCGGCCGGAAGTGCGACCGATCGACCCACATCCGGACCATCGACGCCCCCTGGTCGACCCGGTAGTGATCCTCGACCGCCGGCAGGTCCGCGGGCAGGGCCGCGACGTAGGCCACGCGCGGCCGGATGACCTGGCGGAGGATGGCCTCGATCCCGTCGCCCTCACCCATGACGAAGAGCGGCTGCGGCGAGAGCCCGGCGTACTCGAGGGCCACCGCGATGAGGTCGTCGCCACGCCACGCCGCGCCCCAGTGGCTGCGCGCCCACTCGCGGTCCTCGAGGTCGCATAGGGCGTACGCGGCGAACAGCCGGTCGCGCTCGAGGAACGCCCGGAGCGCGTCGCGGTCGGCGAGCTGCCGGGCGACGATCGAGCGCTGGTCGGTGCGAGCCACGGCGGCCATCAGGCCGGCACGTCCACGGCCGCGGCTGCGACGGTCGCCGCCCGTGCCTTGCGGGCGGCCACCGCGACGGCGACCGCGTCCACGAGCTGCGTCGCGTAGGGCGGCCGGAACACGCCCGCCTCCGTCACGATCGCGCTGATCAGGTCGTGCGGGGTCACGTCGAAGCCCGGGTTGAGGGCCGACGTCGTGGGCGGGGCGATGAGCGTGCCGCGGACCGAGGTGACTTCCTCGCCCGAGCGCTCCTCGATGGGGATGGCCGCCCCGTCGGGCGTGGTCGGGTCGACGCTCGCGAGCGGCGCACAGACGTAGAACGGGATGCCGTGGCGCCGGGCCAGGACGGCCAGGGGATACGTGCCGATCTTGTTCGCCGTGTCGCCGTTCGCGGCGATCCGGTCGGCCCCGACGAGCACGGCGTCCACGGCGTATCTCGTGAACACCCAGCCGGCCGCGGCGTCGACGATGAGCGTGTGCCCCACGCCGGCCTGGGCCAGCTCCCAGGCGGTGAGACGGGCGCCCTGGAGGAACGGCCGCGTCTCGTCGACGAAGACGTGCACCTGGCGGCCCTGGTGGACGGCGACCTGGACGATGCCCAGCGCGGTCCCGAACTGGCCGCAGGCGAGGGGCCCCGCGTTGCAGTGGGTGAGCAGCTGGAGGGGTCGGTCCTCGGGCGTCGGCAGCTCGGCCAGGCCGAGGGTCGCCAGGCGCTCGTGGTCCTCGGCCGCCTCGCGGACGATCGCCTCGGCCTCGCGCCGGATGGCGTCGGCGATGACCTGGCCGTCCGCGTCGACGTCGCCGACGGCGTCCATCGCCTCCAGGCACCGTTCGACCGCCCAGCGGACGTTGACCGCCGTCGGACGGGCGTTGATCAGCGCGGTGCCGGAGCCACGGATCGCGGCCCGGCGCACGAACGGGGTGGAGCCGGCCATCCCCTGCGCCGTGAGGGCGAGCCCGATCGCGGCCGCCTGGGCCATCGCCGGCGCGCCCCGGACGACCATCTCACGGATCGCCCATGCCACTTCGCCCGCGGTCGCGCAGCGCATCTCCACGAGCTCGCTCGGCAGGCGCCGCTGGTCGATGAGGTAGATGGCGTCGTCGCCCCAGCGGAACGACGTGCGGAATCCGGCGGCCGCACCCGCCGCGGGGTTCGCCACCTCGGGGACGATGCCCAGCCCCAGGGAATCCACGCCACTCGTTCCGAGGATCGACGTGGCCGCCTCCATCGACTGGCGCTGGAGGGCACCGGCCATGCCGACCACCGTCGCGGCGCTGTGGACGACCTCGCCGGCGAACTGGCGGAAGAACCTTCGTCGGGCGACCTGTTCGGCTGCCGGTGCGCTCGGCAGGATCGCCTCCGCGTCGAGTTCCGACGGGGTCGCCGGGGGCGGTTCGGCCGAGGGCCGCGCGGCCGGTTCGCCGGCGGGCTCAGGCGCCTGGCCGGACCTCTTATCGTCGGATGAGGAATCGCTCAACAGGGTCCTCGAGAAGTGCGCCCGACCGCGCCGAGGGGCGCCGGCGGCCGTGGCTCAATAGCGGATGACGCTCGTCACGCGGCGTTCCTTGAGGCGTTCGCGACCCTTGAGGAAGTCGAGCTCGACGAGGAAGGCCAGCCCCACGACCTCGCCCCCCAGTCGCTCGACGAGCTCGATCGTGCCACCCACGGTCCCGCCGGTCGCGAGCAGGTCGTCGACGATGAGGACGCGCTGGCCCGACTTCACCGCGTCGCGGTGGATCTCCAGCGTGTTCGAGCCATATTCGAGGGCGTACTCGACCGTGAGCGTCTCGGCCGGCAGCTTGCCCAGCTTGCGCACGGGGACGAACCCGGCCCCCAGCTGGTAGGCCAACGGGGCGCTGAAGATGAAGCCGCGCGACTCCATCCCGACCACGATGTCGACGTGCTCGGCCTCGTACGGCGCCCGCATGAGGTCGATCGCCTCCTTGAAGGCCCCGGCATCCTTGAGCACGGTCGTGATGTCGTAGAAGAGGATGCCCGGCTTGGGGAAGTCGGGGATCTCCCTGATCTTGGCGCGCAGGTCCTCGGCGGACATGGATTCGGGATCCTCCGAAGCGTCGATCCGTTTGGTCTGAACGGTCAGGGCACGCGCAGTCTACCGCAGCCTTCCCGGAGGCTTCGCGACGGCCGGCCGCGGCGCTCGTCGGCCGGCACCAGGTCAGGCAACGACGCGTCGCGTCGCCGGCGCGGCCGCTTCCGCGCGCGTCGCGGCCGGCAGCCGGGAGGCGAGGAACAGGCCACCGATCGCGCCGACCAGGGCGACGGCGAACACGAGCCCGAGCGAGGTCCCCTGGGGCGTGCCCGCCCGGACACCGGCCGCCAGGATCCCGCCGCCGATGCCCGTCCCGAGCGACGTGCCAAGGACGTCCGAGAGCTGGAGCGCGGAGGTCGCGGCGCCCTGACCGCCCTCCGGTGCCTCGCGCAAGGTCACGAGCGACAGTGGCGCGTACAGGAGGCCCATCCCGAGTCCGGCGATCGCCCAGGTGGGGATCCCCACGACGAGGACCGGGACGTCGCGGACCAGGATGAGCGCGAACGTCGCGACCCCGAGGATGAGGAAGACGAACCCGGCCGCGACGAGCCGGCGGGCGCCCCAGCGATCGAACCGCCGGGCCTGGACCCACGAACCGGCGGTCCACGAGAGTGTCGCTGCCGTGAGCACGATCCCGGCGACCGCCGGCGGAAGGCCGCGCCAGTCCTGGAGCGCGAGCGGGACGTAGGCGTCCGCGGCGAAGAACGCGGTCGTGGCGACCCCGCGCAGGAGGATCGCTGCCGGCAGGCCGCGGGCGGCGCGCAGGGTGCCCGCCGGCGTGAGCAGCCGGAACGTGGGGACGACGAGGAGGAGACCGCCGATGACGAGCGCGGCGGCCGTCACCGGCGAGCTCGCGGCCAGGCCCCCCACGACGAGGGCGGCGCCGAGGGCCAGGACGAGGGCGAGCGGGACCCGCCGGCGCGACGCGACACGGGCCGCCCGCTCCGCCGTGCGGGGCGCGGCCGCCGCGTCCGGCACCGAAATGAGGCTGCGCAGGGTCATCGCACCGGCGACGATGACGATCGGGATGAGGCCCAGGAAGACCACCCGCCAGCCGAGCGTCTGGGTGATGCCGCCGGCCAGGGCCGGACCGATGACACCCGGCAGGACCCACGCCGTCGAGAGGGTCGCGAACATGGGCGGCCGCAGCCGCTCCGGCAACGACCGGCCGATCGCGACGTACGCGGTCGGCGGGATCGCCCCGGCGCCGAGGCCCTGGAGGAAGCGGCCCGCGACGAGCACCGCCATCGAGGGCGCGAGGCCGCACACGACGAGCCCGATCGCGAACAGCGCGAGCCCGCCCACGAACGGCCGGGCGAGCCCCGTCCGGTCGATGAGCCCGCCCGCGACGACGATACCGACGAGATCGCCGAGGAAGAACGCCGAGAACGCCCAGCCGTACAGCTCCAGGCCATGGAGCTCGATCGAAACGGCCGGCATGACGGTCCCGACCGCGAGGGCCTCGAACGCGATGAGCGTGATCGTGAAGACGAGTCCAAGGCTCAGCGCCCGCCGTCCGGGCGACCAGAGCCCGTCGGCCGGGGACGTGCCGGGACCGACGGGCGACGAGGGATGCTGGGCCATCGCCGAAGGGTACAGCCGGGTCCCGGCCGCGGCCCCGCTGGGACGTGTCTCTATTCGGCGGCCCACGTGCGTGCGGCGGCGGCGCGGTTCAGGGATGCCGCCGAATGATCCGGAAGCCGTCCGTGAGGGCGGACCGACTCAGCGCAGCTCCTGGATGCGGAGCAGGTTGCCCGCGGGATCGCGGACGGCGCAGTCGCGAACGCCGTACGGCTGGTCGATCGGCTCCTGGACGACCTCGACGCCGCTGGCCTGCAGCCGCGCGAAGGCGCCGTCGAGGTCGGCGGTGGCCAGGAGGATGACCGCATAGGTGCCCTTGGCCATCATCTCGGCGATGGTGCGGCGCTCCTCGTCCGTGATGCCCGGGCCAACGGCCGGCGGAGACAGGACGATGGACGTGCCGGGCTGGTTGGGTGGGCCGACCGTGATCCAGCGCAGCCCGCCGTAGCCGACATCGAGGCGGACCTCGAAGCCGAGCGTGTCGCGATAGAAGGCCAGGGCGGCGTCCGGGTCGTCCTGCGGGAGGAAGCTCGCATGAATGTTGATGTCCATGGCGGTCATGCTAGGAGCGGCTCGGGGGCGGGCGCTTCTCGATTCCTGACCGGTCTGGTCACCTGTTTCGCCACACAGGACGGCATCCCCGCCGTCGCGCGCGCCTCGTTGCGCCGGTAGACGCTGGGCGGCACACCGACCAACTCGCTGAAGCGACTGCTGAAGGTGCCAAGCGACGAGCAGCCGACCGCGAAACAGACCTCGGTGACGCTCAGGTCACCACGACGCAGGAGCGCCATCGCGCGCTCGATGCGCCGCGTCATCAGGTAGCTGTACGGCGACTCGCCGTAGGCGAGCCGGAACTCGCGGCTGAGGTGCCCGGCCGACATGTGCGCGCCGCGGGCGAGCGCCTCGACGTCCAGCGGCTGCTCGTACTCCCGGTCGATACGGTCACGGACGCGGCGCAGCCACGCGAGGTCGTGCAGGTGCTGGGCCGCGGCGGGTCTGCTGGTCACCTGCGACATCGTGCCACACCCGACCGCATGTAGAGCAGGAAGGATGCCTACTCGACCGAAGACGTACCGACGTAGGCCGCGAGGTGCTCGCCGGTGAGGGTGGAGCGGGCGGCGACGAGGTCGGCGGGTGTGCCCTCGAAGACGATCCGGCCGCCGTCGTGGCCGGCGCCGGGGCCGAGGTCGATGATCCAGTCGGCGTGCGCCATGACCGCCTGGTGGTGC
>DASVIK010000213.1:0-6678 GCA_036382135.1 Candidatus Limnocylindrales bacterium
GCGGATCCCCTCGCATACACGGTCTGGGGCCTCGCGGCCCTCGCGATCGCAGCCGGACTCCTGGCATTCGACGAGCGCCTGACGTGCGCGACCGGCCTGCTCTGCGGTGTGAGCGGCGTCCTGGCCGTCGCCGGGGGCGTCGGGTTCGTCATCCAGAACGACCTGCTCGAGCTCGGCCTGCTCCTTTCCGGCATCGGGTTCCTGCTGGCGCTCATCGTCGCGACGGTGCTCCTGCGCAGGAAGGCAGCTGCCGGGGAGTCGCTCGCAGCCGGCCTCTCGTTCCAGGCCCGGATCGACGCGGCGAGACCATGAGCCGGAGCGCGCTCGAGGCTGCGGTCTTCCTCGTGCTGGCGGCGCTGACGCAAGCCCGGATGGAGGTAGTGACATGAGCAACGGGTCCGCTGCCGTCTCGATCGCGGAGAGTCGCGCCGTCGTGGAAGCGGCATACCGCGCCTTCGGCGCCCGGGACGTCGACGCCCTGCTGGGGCTCCTCGACCCCGACGTCGCGTGGGGCGAGCCGGACAACCCCCTGATCCCATCCGCCGGAACGAGGCACGGGATCGTCGGGGTCGTCGAGTGGCTCCGCATCGGAAGGGCGACCGAGACGATCCTGGCGCTCGAGCCGCAGCGGTTCCTTGCCGAGGGCGACACGGTCGCCGTCATCGGGCGCACGAAGGTGCGGGCCATGCCGACGGGCCGGGAATACGAGACGGACTTCATCCACCTCGTCCAGGTCCGCGACGGCCGGATCGTCCGGTTCCAGGAGTTCTTCGACACGTTCGTCGCGGCCGAGGCGTTCCGCGCCTGAACGATCCGCGGCGAGCCGCGACCCAGGGAGCGCGGTAGAGGCACTCCGATCCTCGACGCCGGGGGTGGCGATGGCGGGCCGACCGGACCCTCAGAAGCGGCCACTCGACACTGACGCCGCGTCTCGCGAGCCGCCATGCTCGACCCGAGACGGAGGTGCGGCGATGATGTCACGACGTCGTAGGGTCGATCGGGCGCAGCCGGGGTGTGAGGTCGCGGTGTGGATCGACCACGATCGGGCGGTGATCGTCGACGAGCGAAGCGACGGCCAGAAGGCCGTGGAGCACTTGCACCGCGCGCCGGCCGAGAGCGAGGCGACGTTCGACGTCCGCGCGATCGACGAGGTCATCGACCGGGAGCGTGTCGTCGTTTCGGGTCCGTCCGACGCCCGGCTCGAGTTCGAGCGAGCGTACGTCGCGGTGACCCATCGACCGGACCGCCTCACCGACGTCGAGCCGGCCATCGCCGCCGAGGCTCGGCAGCCGGCCTGACGGCAGTCTTCGACCGATCCCGACGAGCGGGGGACCAACGCCCGGCTACGATCAGCGCTGATGCGAGCACTCGTCGTCCGTCGACCGCGCCCGCCCGGCGAGGACCCCCTCGAGCTCGTCGACCTGGCCGACCCCCGGCCCGTCGCCGGCGAGCTGGTCCTGCGCGTCGCCGCGTGTGCGGTCTGTCGAACCGACCTTCAGATCGCGACGGGTGACCTGCCGGCCCATCGGTCGCCCGTCGTGCCGGGCCACCAGGCCGTTGGTGTCGTCGCGGCGGTCGGCCCCGGCGTCGAGGGCTGGATGATCGGCGAGCGGGCGGGGACGACGTGGCTGGCCGGCTTCGACGGGACTTGCGCGTTCTGCCTGTCCGGTCGCGAGAACCTGTGCCGCGCCGCGAACTTCACGGGCTGGGATCGCGATGGCGGCTTCGCCGAGCTCGTGGCGGTCCGGGCCGACGTCGCGGTCCGGATCCCGGCCGTCCTCGACGACGTCGCGGCGGCGCCACTCCTGTGCGGCGGCGTCATCGGGTATCGCGCCCTCCGCGCGAGCGGGATCGAGGCGGGTGGACGATTAGGCCTGTACGGCTTCGGGGCCTCGGCTCGGCTGGCCATCCAGGTCGCCCGGCACTGGGGCTGCGAGGTCCATGTCGCGTCACGCTCGCGGCGGGATCTCGACCGGGCACTTGCTCTTGGCGCAGCCTCGGTCGGGGGCTACGACGATGCTCCGCCCGCCCCGCTCGATGCGGCGATCACGTTCGCGCCGGTCGGGTCCGTCGTCATCGCCGCCCTGCGCGCCGTCGATCGGGGCGCGCCGGTCGTCGTCAATGCCATCCACCTCGACGGCATCCCGGCCTTCTCGTACGACGACCTGTGGTGGGAGCGCTCGATCCGCTCGGTCGCGAACGTCACGCGCGCCGACGCGCGCGAGTTCATGGCCCTGGCGGGCGAGATCCCGATCCGGACGGAAGTCGAGGTCCTCGACCTGTCGCGCGGCAACGAGGCGCTCCGGCAGATCGACACTGGAGCGGTCGACGGAGCGGCCGTGCTCGTACCGGATCGTCGGGGTCGCGACGGCTGAGCGGGCCGGCCGCGTGGTTGCGGCTAGCTCGTTCCGACGGTGACCGGTTGTCCGACGGGCGATCGCTCGGCGCTCTCGACCCGCTCCGCCGAGCGCACGCGCACGGGCTCGCGGACGATCAGGACGGACGCCTCCGTGTGGAGCAGCACGTTCCGGGCGACGCTGCCCAGGACGATCCGGGTCAGCCCCGTGTGGCCGCGGCTGCCGACCACGATGAGGTCGCATCCGAAGCATCGGGCGGCCTCGATGATCTCGTGGGCCGGGTTGCCCTGGCTGATGGACCAGCGAGCGTGCAGGCCGTCGCTGCGCAGCTGCTCGACGGCCGTGGCGGCGATCGCCTCGGTCCACCGGCGGCTCTCCGAGACGCGGACCGCGTCGGCCTCGAACGCCGCGTCGGACATCCCGGTCAGCGGGACCGGCGGGAGGTGGGTCGAGGACGCCGCGACACTCAGCACCTCGATCGGGTGCGCGGCCAGGAAGCGACAGGCGCCGAGGAACGTGGCGGCCGCCACCGCCGACGGGGATCCGTCGACGGCGAGGAGGATCGTGTCGAAGGCGGCCTTGCGCACGACGAGGATCGGGCACGGAGCGTGATCCACGATCTCGGCCGAGACCGAGCCCAGGAGCATGGACTTGAGCGGCCCGAGGCCGCGACTCCCCACGACGACCAGCTCGGCCCTGAATGCGACCGCCTCGTCGACGATCATCGTCGCCGGACGGCCGTCGAGGATGGCCCGCCGGATGATCCGGCCGGGGCCCTCGAGGGCGGCCGCCGCGTCGTCGACCGCCTGCTCGATGGCGTGCACCGTCCGGGTGTCCGGACTGATCGCCGTCGGCGGCATCGGCATGACCGTGGTGCCGAACGATTCGATGATCGGCTCGATCGCCCCGGCCACCTCGATGACGGTGCCCTCGGGCCAATCGATCGAGCCGACGAGTCGGCGCGCCGACTCGGACGTGCTCGACCCGTCGACGGCAAGCAGGACGCGCATGACTTCTCCTCCCGGGCCTGACCGGCGGCAGCCGGTCGCGGCCGCCGTCAGCGGGCTACGACGACCGTTGCTGCGGAGTGCGTCGCGACGTGCTCGGACACGCTGCCCTGGAGGACCCGTGACACCGCGCCCAGGCCACGGGAGCCCACGACGACCATGTCGTAGCCGCCGTCCTCAGCGATCTGTTCGATCGTACTGGCGGGGTCTCCGGCCGGCTCGTGGAGGACGGGCTCGATGCCGTGCTCGATGAGGATCGCGCGGGCCTCGGCGAGCTCCGCGGTGTGGACGGGCCGGTCGTCCCAGGGATCGATCGGTGCCCGGCCGGGATGGACGGGGACGACACTCACGACCCCGACCTTCGCCTCGAACCGCTGGGCAAGCTCGGCCGCGAGGTCGAGCGCGCGATGGGCTGGCTGGCCGCCGTCATAAGCGACGAGGATCTTCTTCATGGCGGTGTTCCTTTCGCCACTCATGGGCGAGCCCGAATGGGCTGAACCGTGCCGTGAGGATGCGCGCGCAGGGTCCCGAAGACAGCGGCCGAGCGTCACATCCCGGAGGGACCTATGGCCCTCGCGGGGGGTCCGGCCGTCCGGGCACAGTCTGGACATGGACACTCGAGACGTGACCGCGATCCTGGACGGGACCTGGTTCACCGCTGAACTCTCCTCCGAAGCGCGCGGCCGGCTGGCCGCCCTCGGCAGATTGGCGATCATCCCGGAGGGCACGAGCGTCGTGCGAGAAGGGGAGCCGTGCACGGCGCTGGGCGTCGTGGTCACGGGCCGGATCGCCCTCCGCCTGCGACCACCGGGCGGCCGCGACCGGACGATCCTGACCGTCGATCCGGGCGACGTCTTCGGCTGGTCCGCCCTCCTGCCGCCGTCCATCGCCACCTCGACCGGCGTCGCGGTCCTGCCGACCACGGCGGTCATGTTCGACGGCGATCCGTTGCGCAGGGCCCTCGAGATCGACTGCGACCTGGCCGCGGCCATCTACCGCCGGTTGCTCGTCAGCGTCGCCCGGCGCCTGGTCGCGACGCGAACCCAACTCCTCGACCTGTACCGCGCTGGAGACGAACCGTGGTGACGCCGGCGTCCACATTCCTGCCCCGGGCTGAGCTGGATCGCCTGTTCGGGGCCCTGGCAGCGGACGGCCGTCACGTGATCGGCCCGACCGTCGCCGAGGGGGCGGTCGTGTACGACGAGCTGACCTCGTTCGGCGAGCTGCCGATCGGACGGGCCGCCGAGACCGCGGCCGGGTCGTACCGCCTTCGGCCGACCCGCAAGGACCGGGCCTTCGACTTCAACGTGGGCGTCACCTCCTGGAAGCGCTTCACCCACCCGCCGATCATCCCGCTCACGCGCGGTCGGCGCGAGGGCACCCAGGTCGTCGTGGAGCCCGCCGAGCTGAACCCGCCGCGCCTCGCCTTCGTGGGCGTCCGGGCGTGCGAGCTGGCCGCCCTCCAGATCCAGGACCGCGCGATGCGCGCCGGACCGCTGGGCGATGTGGATCACGTCGCCCGGGGCGATGCCGCGCTCGTCGTGGCCGTCGAGTGCGCGACGGTCACGAGCACCTGCTTCTGCACCTCGATGAGCACGGGCCCCGAGGTGACCGGAGGCGCCGACATCGTCCTCTCCGAGCTCGACGAAGGCTTCGTCGTCCGCGCCGCGACCGACGCGGGGGCGGCGATCGTCGATCGGCTCGATCTCCGGCCCGCCGATCCGCTGGAGACCGACCGGGCCGCCGCATCGGTCGCCGCGGTCCGCGCCGCGATCGGCGATCCCGTCCCGGCCGAGGGGCTGCCGGAGCGGCTCCGGGCGGCACTCGATCATCCGCGCTGGGCGGAGGTGGCCGATCGCTGCCTCGCCTGCGCCAACTGCACGCTCGTCTGCCCGACGTGCTTCTGCACGAGCGTGGCGGTCGCCTCGGACCTCGACGGCGTCGAGGGAACCACCGAGCGGACATGGGACAGTTGTTTCAGCCTCGGGTTCGGGCGGGTCGCCGGCGAGGGCAACTTCCGGCCGAAGGTCCGCGACCGCTACCGCCAGTGGCTGACCCACAAGTTCTCGACCTGGTGGGACCAGTTCGGCTCGACCGGCTGCGTGGGCTGTGGACGCTGCATCGCCTGGTGCCCGGTCGGCATCGACGTGCGCGAGGAGCTCATGGCGATCGCCCCTCCGGGCGCTCCACAGGGCCCCATCCCGTGGCCGCTGTCCCCGGCCGAGGGCCGGGCGCCGGCGCCGCTCGCGACCGTCGCCCCGGCGGCGCATGTCGCGGCCACGCTCCGGTCCATCCGGTTCGAGACGGCCGATACGGCGACGCTCCAGCTGCACACCTCGGACGCCGCTCTCCTGGGGGCGCGACCGGGCCAGTTCGTCATGGCCGAGCTGCCGGGCTTCGCGATCCCGCCGATCTCGATCTCCCGCATCCGGCCCGACGGGCTCGACCTGACGATCCGCTCGGTCGGCCCCGCGACCGCGGCCCTGACCAGCCTCACGAACGGGGCTGAAGTGTCCCTCCGCGGCCCGCTCGGACGCGGCTGGCCCATCGAGGCGGCCGTCGGGCGCGACGTCGTCATCATCGCCGGCGGGATCGGCCTCGCTCCGCTCCGACCGCTCATCGAGGCGGTCCTCGCCGACCGGCCGCGATTCGGGGCCGTGCGCCTCTACCTCGGGGCCCGCACCCCGGGCGACCGCCTGTTCGTCGCGGAGATGAACGCCCTCGCCGGGCGAGCGGACGTGGAGGTCGCCGAGATCGTCGATCGGGCCGGGCCGGAGTGGCTCGGTCGGGTGGGCATCGTCACCCAGCTGTTCGACCAGGCCCGCTGGATCGGCTCGCGGGCGACGGCCTTCATGTGTGGGCCGGAGCGGATGATGCAGGCCACTGCGGCCACCCTGGAGCGCAACGGCGTCGCGCCGGATGCGACCTGGCTCACCCTCGAACGGAACATGGCCTGCGGTGTCGGAACCTGCGGTCACTGCCAGCTCGGGCCCTTCTTCGTCTGCCGCGACGGACCCGTGTTCTCACTGGCGGAGCTCGGCTCCGCGTTCGGTCGGGAGGGGCTGTGATGACCTCAGCGATGCCGGCCGAGACCGGACACCATTTCCCACGCACCGGTGCCCCGCATCGCCCGCGCATCGGGATCGTGAAGTTCGCCTCCTGCGACGGTTGCCAGCTGACGCTCCTCGACCTCGAGGACGAGCTGCTGGCCGTCACGGAGCACTTCGAGATCGTCGACTTCCCGGAGGCCTCGTCGTCGCGGTCGCCTGGGCCGTACGACGTCCTCTTCGTCGAGGGGTCGGTGAGCGAGCCCG